>JAUWNZ010000130.1 GCA_030612385.1 Pseudomonadota bacterium
TCCTACGTCCCAAATTATTTGACCCAATTTGTCTCAAATTAATTGACCTGATTTTAATGTAATGAATGTTATAATAATCGATAATTTTATAATCAAATAAATTTGTTATATCGTAATCATTTTGTACTGGTTCAAAGAAAAAAAATGAATCTTGGGTTAGAAGCGCTGTTTTGGTTCTGATTAGTACAACTGCTAATAGGTTGAGAAGCCAGATGAGGGATGTTCTTTTCGTTAAAGTGTGTA
Source organism: Pseudomonadota bacterium (assembly GCA_030612385.1). Lineage (GTDB taxonomy): Bacteria > Desulfobacterota > Syntrophia > Syntrophales > JADFWA01 > JAUWNZ01. The sequence continues at coordinate 244 of JAUWNZ010000130.1, forward strand.
AAATTTTTTTAGATACGCTCCTCAAAAGGAGATTGGTCAAGAATAATTACATGAGGAGGGAAAATCGGTTGATGGGCGCATGCGGCAACTATCCTCCTCCGCAATTAGAATAAAAGATAATGGGGAAGAGCAGTAGGGAGGATAATATCTTATCCTCCCTTAGTTTGGCGATTATTGATCTAAGCTATCGAGAATAGCCAGATAGCATCGCTGTAGGGATCAGCGGGTGCGTAAGGTTCCTCCTAAGGGAAGAAGTCCGTACAATAATAGGCAGATGAGTCAAGTGGGCTGACAAAATGAAATTTTTTCTGCAGATAGGTCAATAGAGAGTGCTGCAGGATCTTTTCCAGGCAGGTAGTGATCCTCAGATATGCACAAAAGGTTTGCTGAAAGGCTTCAAGTGCGTTAATGATAGCTTGAGGAGGACAGCTTGAGGGTAAGAAGGATTTGAGGACGGTTTTGCCCTGGCTATTGAGTGCAGCCATGTAGATATGCAAATTAATTTGTCTTATACCAACATATACTTTCATTTTTTACCTCCTTTAGTTATTTTATGGTTATTGGAACAAATGAGCATAAGCTTCTTTTTAAAAGAGCTGAAATTCATTAAGGGCTTGTGTGAGAACAGCAGTATTTACTTTTTGATGATTTTCAGCTGCAGCATTCATTAAACATGCAGTAGCCAGGTTATTGACTAATCTTGGGATACCTCGTGTATATTCATGAATTTCGTTTTTTACTTCCGGCTCAAATATTTTTTCGCTGCACATAACGCGGCGCATCTGAAAATCGATGTATTGATTGGTTTGGCTCAGGCTCATAGGCGCAATATGATAGTGGACAGTAATACGCTGAAGAAGCGCTTCATGGCAGGAGCGTCTTATTTCTTTTTTGATCTTGGAATGGCCACAGAGCACAATTTTTAATGAGCTGCTATTTTCGGTGGCTGAGCTGATTAGAAGACGTAGGTCAATCAGCACATCCGGATCCAGCAGATGTGCCTCATCGATCAACAAGATGGTAGTCAGATCAGTGCTTTTGGTTTTGTTCAGGATTTGAAGCACTACTTTGTCCTTTCCATGGGCCGGCACCTCACCCAAAGCATTTACCAGGATTTTAAGAAGCGAAAGCGACCGAAGATTTGTGAGGTGGACATAGACCGCATTGAAACGGTTTTTCCCAAGTGAGTCAATAAAGAGCCTGAGCAAAGTAGATTTGCCTACTCCCACATCACCACTAATCAGAGCCACAGTGCAATATTGGGCCAGAAAGCTGAGTCGGGCCAGCCCTTGTGTGATACGTTCATCCCGCAAAATTCCCTCAATTGCGGTTCTTTCAGCAAAGGGGTGACCGGTCATTTTAAAATGCGTTGTAAACATGATCTTACTCCTTCTTTAAATTTTGTAATTGAAAGGCCACATGAGCGATATTTTTTACTTCAGCTTGCTCAAAAGCCTTTATCAGTTTGGGTTCATTAAGTTTGGGGTTTTGGTCGTATATTTTTTTCAAGGTTTCCACCTCCTGAGCATTGAAAGCGGATATGCCTTCTTTTTTCCCCATTAATTGAGCAAGTTTTTGGACAAAGGAGGCAAAAGGCCATCTTTGATTATTGAGAAGTTTCGTATAGTCAAGGCCTTTTGCCTGCTCTCGCATCTGTTTTTCATGCTTGGTTATGATAAGATCAATAAAATTATGTTTTGGTTTAGCCGAAGCGGTTTTTTCTTCTCTTTTCTGATCTTCTTTTTCCCTATGGTACAAAGGAGCAAGGCCAAGGTATTCCTCTCTTTCCGAGTAGATGAAAACCTTGTCCATGATGGAAAAGGGATCATAACGAACCAATACCTTATCCCCTCGTAATTTGGGATTAACTTTATAGAACTGCCCCTGAACGGCAACGTCGGAAAAATCCTTATGGACAGCCCTTTTTTCGCTTTTCATAAAGAACTTGATAGCCGCATCCATATCAATCCGCCGGATGGTTTTGCTACCTGCCAAAAATCGCTTTTTCGGCGGCTCTTTAGTCTCTGAATGAATCGTTTCATGATAAACGGTGTGGAGCCATGCCGAGAATCCCTTGTTTAGCTTGTCCAAAGCAAGAATATCCCCAGCGCGGACCTCGGCCTCAAATTGTTCCTGGTTGGTGCCGAATAAACGCTCTACAAGACCTCCCGGCGAAGGATCACCGACTTTTCTATGAATGAGATTTATGTGCAGCGCATAGCAGGCGGCTTTGAGTGCATTGGCATGATAGACTTTGGCATTGTCCAAGTATAAATCATTCGAAACTCCATGGATGCTCCAGGCTCGCAGGAGAGAATCAATCAGGATGTCAAGGGACTGCCTTAAATAATAACGCCCTTCCACTACATAACGACTATGGCAGTCGATAAATAAAGAAAGATAAGTGGGTTGAGTCTGCCCATCAACCAGTACATACGGACCAGGGGAAAAATCCCCAATCCACAGGTCATTCGGAGTATTGCGTGTCCACCGGCATCGTACTTTCTTTTGCACAACACCAAGTTTGAGCCGTGTGGCGCCGTTTTGTTTCAAGTGGCGGTAGAGTGAGGAGCGGGGGATCTTCGTCTTGTAATATTCATCAAGAAAAAGGTTAATGGCTACATCCGATCGCCGGGGCTGATCGCATTTTATCTCAACGGCTTTATCAATGATCTGCTGGGAAAAAGCTCTGGGCTTGCCCCTATCACTTCTTCTTTTCCTGGCCAGGGACTCAAAACCTTCTTCTGTGTATTTTTTTAGTTTCCTCTTCAGTGTGCTAAGGGAAGGTTTCTTGCACACGCCATTGGGGAATAGACATTCCTTCTTGCTCAGTTTTTGGATAAACTCGTGCCTTTGATCCGGTCCTATCTCATTAAAAAGAACCGGATGTAATAAAGAACACCAAAAAATTGCCCATCTCTCGTCTTTGGATTTCATTTTCATCCTCCATTTTGGTTACGTTGGAGGAATCTTACCTCAAATCCGGGTACGGGCTATTTCGTAACGTGGGAAAATTTTTTCACCGAACAGATGCTGAAATATCTGGTTGGCCTGCAATAACTTCCACGCATTTTGAAGAAGAAGTTTTCTCTTTAGGGTTCGATACTTACCCGGGAAGATGGGAAACAACTCTCGGAATATGTAACTGTCAGGCGCTTTTTGTCTTATCAGATTAAGTGCTTCGGTTAGCGTATTTTTCATTGAACCCAGAAAACCGAGCCATCTCCAGGGAGTTGAAGGGGATAGTTGTCGCTCATCAACTTTGCCAGCCTTTTCTTCATATCCAATCACCTCATCTTCACAAGATACCGTCTCTTGGTAGCTCTTCTCATTTTCCAGGTAATCTTCACATAACAGCTCAATATCCATTAGAACATATCGTTTATAGGGTAAGGCAAAGGCAGGATACTCGGTAAAGGTTCGACCACAAATCGGACATTCCCACCTGACGAGTAGTGATAGAACAATCCGTACAAAACACCCGACAATGAAACGAAATTTACGTTTACGACACTCATGGAGCTTATAAGTATTGGGTGTCTCAAAACATTTTGGACAACTTCCCTGAGGTGGTTTGATATTCCCGGATATAATGGAATCTGTATGTCTCTGAATGATTTCTTCAACAGGTGTTACTTTCATATCGCCTCCGCCTCAATCAATATTAACGCCAAAATGAGAAATCTATATATCAAAACACAGAGAAGATAAAGTACTAAATGTGTGAGTTGCATGTTGTGGCAATTCTCTGGACCTCCGGACGGATTACGATAATCTGAAATTTACCCTCTTGAAGGGCTTGTAACAATGCAAAATTGACCCACCCCTGAGAAAAGTTGGTATCATGAGGAACAATAGAAACCCGGAATATGTGAGTAAAATTGAATTCTTTTTTAGATTGTGGATAGTGCCGCACCTGGCGCTCATGTGGATAACCTGATGGACAGCAAAGCTGCCCACAGGTTACCCACAATCGCTTGGATAAGTCATAAAACCGACTTATCCACAGGTACTTGGAAAACTCATAAAGCCGAGTTTTCCACACTGTCCACAATCTCGGCGACTACTATTTATTAATTGTTTTATAAATTAGAATTTGATGGTGGGTAAATTTTCGATTGACATTATCACACAGGGTTATTTCATAAAATGCAGTCAAATAATCTGAGACTCTATAGGAGTCAAATATTGTAAGACATAGGAA
>JAUWNZ010000219.1 GCA_030612385.1 Pseudomonadota bacterium
TAACATCTATTTTCTGTATTTTAGTGAGCTCTTTGAGATAACTCCCGTCTGCCCTGGATAATTTTAAATAAGCAAATAATTTTAAGCAGGAATAGTACCCCACTTTAAATCCGTACATACATGCCTGATGACCCAGGGCAGAAGCGATAAAACTCTTTCCTACCCCGGTTGGCCCTGTCAGGATACAGTCCTGATGACACTCTACCCACTGACAGTTGGAAAGACGGAGCAACCGGTTTTTGTCAGTGTTTCTGTTTAAATCAAAATTAATTTCTTCAAAAGATGCCTTGTATCTGAATCCGGCGCTTTTTAAAAGTCGTGAGAGTTTACGATTGTGACGGTCATCCCATTCTGCGTCAACCAGATGAGCGACAAGTTCATCGGCTGTAAACCGGTTCTTGACACCCGTCTCCATGGTGTTTCTAAATGCCCTTGCCATACCGTGGAGCTTCATCTGTTCAAGTTTTTGCAAGGTAGCCTGATTATTATTCATTTGATCCTCCTTCATTTTCTCTCTTTTCTTTTTTTGTCCGTTTCGGAATGACAACCGAAAATTGACCATCTGTGATAACCGCATTTTGACCACTCTGAGGAAAATGAATAGTATGGGATGACAAGTGGGTCACCCCGGTTTTACCTACCTGCTGGGCGGCCGATTCCGATTACACCCGCTTTTCTGTTCCTTTTTATTCTTTGAACACATCCCTCCTTTCATTTAAAATCTCAGCCTGACTTTCGTTCGGCTGAGCTCAGTCAAATGGTGAACTCACCTCCTTTGTATGCGTGTTCTTCAATCAGCCGATTCTATACTCGACGCACTGTATGATGCTGTTTCTTTGACTGATCCTTGTCTGCCTTTAACCAATCATCAATGATCGTCAGATATGGGCCAGGCACAGGAAAAGGTTGATGCGCACGTTCGATGTTCGACCATGGCTTACCTTGAATCGCCTTTTTAATCGTATCGCGGGAATGACCAATCATCCTCGACTCCTCACTTATATTCTTGCCACAAACCCGGTGCGCCGTTCTTACCAATTCGTACTGACCCACCTTAAGAAACTCTTCTCCCTCCTTATCAAGGGTTTATCATCTTTAAACCATCTCGACTGCCGGTTCCTGAGCTTGTCGAAAGGAGGATGAATCGCTCAGTGTGATCAATTTTGGGTTAGCATCAGCCCCTTTTCCCGGTCAATTATTTAGTGCCCGAACGAAAACTGTCTTTTTCGCCAATTTCTGCGTCAGATAAAAATTTTAATCCTCAAAATACTCAATGTATTCCTGCGGTTAAAATTTTGATCTTCCTTGACCTTGACGAAAAATCCTAGTTTTCGTTCAGACACTATTTATCCTTTATCGATAATATTTGCTTCCCCGAATGTTTTCATGGGAAAGAACCGGCGGTTCCTTTGATTCTGTCGGAACTTCTTCTTCGAGACCTCTGTCAAGGATGTTCTTAATGCGCCTGTAAGAATAAAAACCGAAGCCAAGCGCCCGTCTGCATGCCTTATTCAATCTTTCGGGTCCATGTTCTTTTACAAGATTAAGTATGCCCATACAGGTCTTGAATGCCTGCTCAGGATGCTTTCTGCTTTTAATAACCACCTGTATCATCTCGGCAACATCATCTCCGATTGATTGCCCCCATCTGATAAAACGTTCAGGACTCCACTCGGCGTAAGATCGGTGATTGGGCGGCATGTGAATGTGCAGTGTGGTGTAACCGTTAGGAATGCGGTCTCTTTTGTGCTGAGCTATTCTTACGTTGTCGTAATATATTGCCACATTCCTATCATCATAAATGACACGGACACGTTTCCTCGTGAGCTGCCATGGCACACTGTAGTAATGTCTGTCTTCCCGTAATTCGATATGGTAATTGAACTGTACCGTGAGTTCCCTGCACTGTTTGATGGCATACCGTTCCACCGGCAGGGGTTTGAGAACCGGCCTTTCAATCTTCTCAAAGAGCTCTCTTCTGGATATTTTTAAACGCTGAAACGGTGTGTTATTATGTTCCGTTAGAAGGTCCCAGATGGCCTCGTTTAGTTCCTCAAGAAACCAAAATGTCCTGTTCCGAAGCGGTGCATATATTCTCTGGTAAACAAGATTTACTGCATTTTCGACGAGCGCCTTATCCTGAGGACTTCGAACCCGTGCTGGAAGAATAACCGTCTGATAGTGCCGGGCAAAGTCATCAAACATGAAGTTGATTCCCGGCTCATATCTGTTGCTCCTGGTCACACCGGATTTAAGATTGTCAGGAACGATGGCCTGGGAAACGCCTTCAAAATAGATAAATGCACGTTCGTTGGATCGGATCCAGTCTTCCGACTTCTGACTAAAGCAAGCCTCTGCATAGGTCAACTGACTGGCCCCAAGGATAGCCACAAAGACCTCTACCGGTTGTTCCTTGCCGGTTTTACAATCCACAATCGCCAGTTTATCACCGGCATAATCAACGAACATCTTGTCCCCGGCCTTGTGTTCAATATGCATCGTTATTTTGGATGCACTGCGCCATACCTGAAAATGGTAGCAGAACTGGGAGTAACCGTAACCTACAGGATGTTCTTTCTGATACTCATTCCACAGTGTCATCAGGGTCACGCCGGTCTTTTTTAGCTCTGTCGCAAAATAGGGGAACAGCTCTGATAACTCCTCATATTTTGAACATTTTTTGCTCCTTTGTTTTTCAAACAGGGCAATGAACCGGCTGTCCGGCATGTCTTTAGTCTCTTCGTAGGTAAGGCCGCTTGCTTTGAAATCATTGAGGTACTGTGCAACAACAGGCCTGGAAATTTTAAGCGCCCGGGCTATTTTCCTCACACTCATGTTGTTGGTTTCCTTGAAACGTATAATCTCTCTAATCTTTTTCATACTAATCCTCTTTCGTGCCATTTAGATCTCCTCCTCTGAAACATTTATTTTAGAGGAGATATTATCCAACTTTGAATGAAAAAGGATGAAGATTGATTACTTTTGGTATTCCGGAAATGACCTGAAAAATGGTAAAGTTATT
>JAUWNZ010000034.1 GCA_030612385.1 Pseudomonadota bacterium
TCATCCGAAGTACGAGGAGGCCACAATAACCTGTATATGTGGGAATGTTATCAATACAAAGTCTACCAAGAAGGACATAAAGGTGGAAATATGTTCTATGTGTCATCCCTTTATGACCGGCAAACAGAAAATTATTGATACAGCGGGCAGGGTGGAGAGATTTAACAGGAGGTATGGCCGCACGGTCGAAAAATCTGCGTAACCTCACGGGTTACGAGTTATGGGTTAAACCCGAAACCCGAAACTTAAAACCCGAAACCTGAAATATGTTTAAGAAACTTAAAAATATTGAAAAAAGGTATAAGGAACTGGAGGAGAAGCTGAGCGATCCGGATGTGGTCGGCAACTTCGGTGAGTACCGGAAATATGCCAGGGAGCATTCCGGACTCCGGGATATTGTCGAGACATTGAGAAAGTGTGAGAAGGTCAGCCTTCAATTAAGAGAATATGAAGAGCTTCTCCTGGAGAACGATGAGGAGTTAAAAGAGATCATAAAAGAAGAAATTCCTCAACTTAGAGAAGAGATTGGCTCTTTGGAAAACAGGCTGAGGATTCTTTTGCTTCCCAGAGACCCCAATGATGGCAGGAATGTCATTCTTGAGATACGAGCGGGTACGGGGGGCGATGAGGCCGGTCTATTTGTTGCGGACCTCTTCCGCATGTACACAAAGTACGCAGAAATATGCGGATGGAAAGTTGATATTATGAGCAGCAGTCCTTCAGGAGGTATGGGAGGATTTAAGGAAATAATAATGCTTGTTGAGGGAAAGGGGGCCTACAGCAGGTTAAAGTATGAAAGTGGCGTACACCGGGTGCAGAGGGTGCCCGTTACAGAGACACAGGGGCGAATACACACCTCGGCAGTCACGGTGGCGGTTCTTTTGGAGGCGGAAGATGTCGAGGTTAAAATTGACACCGCCGATCTGAGAATAGACGTGTATCATTCCAGCGGACATGGCGGGCAGAGTGTTAATACCACAGATTCCGCCGTCAGGATTACACACATTCCTACCGGTTTGGTAGTGACATGTCAGGATGAAAAGTCCCAGCATAAAAACAGGACAAAAGCCATGAAGGTGCTCAGGTCAAGGCTCTTGGACAGTATGACCAGGGAACAAAATGCAGGGATTTCTGAAACAAGGAAAAATCAGGTGGGCAGTGGGGACAGAAGTGAACGGATAAGAACGTACAATTTCCCCCAGGGAAGGGTTTCAGATCACAGGATAGATCTTACGCTTTATAATCTCGTGGATATTCTTAATGGCAACATTCAGGTCTTAATAGATGCAATGGCGTTCCATTATCAAACCGAGGCCATGAAAAAAGTAGCTGCCTGAAGAAAAACGGGGTATCTTTCCGATCGGTCTATTGTCTATCGATTTTCCCGCCATTTGTGTCTTGGGGGGAGCAAAAAACTTTTGTCATATGAAAAATACCGGTCTTATAAGAACAGATCTTGAAGGATTGAAGTTGCTCAGCAGGGGTAAGGTGCGGGATATTTATGAATTGAATGGTTGTCTCCTTATGGTGGCCACCGACAGAATCTCCGCCTTTGATGTTATCATGCCGGACCCTGTTCCGGGTAAAGGGGAAATATTAACCTCCACATCCGCCTTCTGGTTTGAAAAGATGGGTGATATAATTGATAATCACCTTATCTCAACAGATATAGATGAGTTTCCCGAAGAATGCCTTCCTTACAGGAATGTCCTGCAAGGAAGAAGCATGCTGGTCAGAAAAGCCGGAACATTGCCTGTGGAGTGTATTGTACGGGGATATCTGAGCGGTTCAGGATGGGAAGATTATTGCCGTAATAAAACCGTTTCAGGGATAAGGCTTCCGACCGGCCTGAAAGAATCATCCCGGCTTTCCGAGCCGATCTTTACCCCCTCTACCAAGGCACAGGAAGGTGATCACGATACTCCTATCACCAGAGAGGATATGGAAGATATAATAGGTTGTGACCTTACCTCAAGGATAATCGAAATCTGTTTTGATATTTATGACAGGGCATTAAAGATTGCCGGGAAAGGAGGTATAATCATTGCCGATACAAAGATGGAATTCGGGATAGTTGAAGATAGACTGATACTTATTGATGAACTTCTTACGCCTGATTCCTCAAGGTTTTGGCCCAAGGACGATTACGAGGAAGGAAGACCTCAAAAAAGCTTTGATAAACAGTTCTTAAGAGATTATCTCATCTCCGTCAAATGGGACAAAACTCCCCCCGCCCCAAGGCTTCCCGCAGGTATTATCAAAAAGACCAGAGAGAGGTATGAGGAAGCCCTGAGACGTTTTATCTCCTAAAATTTCCTCCAAATCTTGACACAGCCACAGATGGTTACTATCTTTAATGAGATAAAGGTATCGCTCATTAAGTTATAAGAAACCTCTGATACTCTCGTAAAAAGTCTGTCATTCCCGCCCCCGCCTTCGCGGTGGGTAAACTCCGGCGGGAATCCACGGATAGCTAACCACTTGAAAAGATTGGACCCCCGATCAAGTCGGGAATGACAAAATGGTGCATATTTTGACTTTCAAGTAACTTAAATCTGCAAATGCGTTGTAAGTAGTTCATGTTCTTTAACATTTACCAAAAGGCATAGTTTTACTAAAAGCGTAAGTTACTTCCTATTATAATGCCGGCGTGCCTGCCTGTGCGTACCCGCACGCAGACAGGTCGGCATAGCGGAGCTTTTCACGAGTGCATCAATCTTAAGAAGGGAACCGGCAGACTGAATGACAAAAAGAGATTACTATGAAATTCTTGGCCTGGACAGAAAAGCCTCAGAAAACGAAATAAAAAAAAACTATAGAAAATTGGCCATGAAATATCACCCGGACAAAAACCAGGGGGATAAGGAGGCTGAAGAAAAATTCAAGGAAGCATCCGAGGCTTATGAGGTGCTGCGTGATCCGGAAAAGAGAGAGATTTATGACAGATATGGTCACGACGGCCTGAGGGGAACAGGTTTCAGAGGATTTTCAGGATTTGAAGATATATTTTCAAGTTTTGGTGACATATTTGAGGATGTTTTCGGGTTTGGCACAGGGAGGAGGAGATCCAGAACAGCCGCTCAACAGGGCGCCGATCTTCGCTATGATATGTCCATCTCATTTATGGACGCGGCCTTCGGCAAATCCACCGAGATAGAGATTGAAAAATTTGTAAAATGCTGGGAATGCGATGGCACAGGCGCCACGCCAGGAACCGTTTCGGAAATCTGCCCCCGGTGCGGAGGAAGAGGTCAGATTACGCAGACCAGCGGGTTTTTCAATATAAGCACCACCTGTCCCCAATGCCGTGGTGAAGGGAGAATAATAAAGAATCCCTGCCATGTATGTCAGGGAACAGGCAGCGCAAAAACGGTAAAAACGGTTCATCTAAAGATACCCCCCGGGGTGAACACGGGCTCTCGGCTGAGACTCAGCGGGGAAGGAGAAGAGGGGAAATTTGGCGGACCGAATGGTGATCTCTATGTCTTTATTTATGTGGAACCACATGAATTCTTTAAAAGGGAAGATGATGACATACTTTGCGAGATTCCCATCTCCATTACCCAGGCGGCACTGGGAGCAAGTATAGAGGTGCCGACCATCGAAGGTGCTGAAAAGGTAAAGATATCGAAAGGAACCCAGAATGGAAAGCTTTTTCGTCTGAGAGGAAAGGGTGTTCCCCACCTGAGAGGTTTTGGAAGAGGGGACCAAATCGTTCAGGTGTTGGTTAAGATACCGACCAGCCTGAACAAAAAACAGGAGAAGCTCCTCAAAGAATTTGCCGGACTGGCGGGAGAGTAATACTGAATGGCGGCCGGTCATCAGTCAAAAGAAAGACAAACAACGGAGAGAGGGGCGATGTATTTGTCAAACATTTTAAATCCCCAGTGGAGGTGGGGGCCGGTAACCCTGCCGGTTGATCCCGTATAACCGATAATCTCCCCCTTATCTATCGACTCTCCCTCTTCGGCGCAGACCTTTGACAGATGACAGTAAATGGAAAAGAGACCGATTCCATGGTTTATTATAATCGTATTACCGGAATAATAAAGATCACGAGCCAGCGCCACTTTTCCTGAATTTGAAGCCCTTACAGGAGTTCCGGCCGGAGAGAGAATATCAATGCCCCTGTGACGGGAGAGGAAACCATCATTGAATATCCTTCTTTCTCCAAAATTCCTTTTAATCCTATCCTTCACCGGCATGATAAATTTACCATGTCCCAACCAGTGGGAGGCAGGCTCACTGTAGACAGCCATAGTGAGTTCCACCTCTTTCAATATCCTTTCGTGCTCTTCAGGAGAGGGGGATGTGAACCTCCGATCAACATTAAGCTTTTTAAAATGAAACTTCCCCTTTGAAATGGGAACCTTGAAAGAAAAGCTTTTCCTTTGGCCATCCGCGAACTCAATCCGGACATTGAGATCGTGAATGCCGGGTTTGATATCCAGTCCCAATCCTATAAGAAAAAAGAATGTCGACGGTTCACCGCTCGACACAAACATATAATCTTTCCCTTCGAAATGTGCCTTTGCACAGGAGAACTCTGGAGAATGTAAAGATATCTTTATGAGTTCTCCCTGGGAGAGCCTGCGATACTCAGATTTAACGGTTATCTGTCCATGATCAGTATCAATACTGGCCTGAAACGGGTAAATATAATCAGGAAAGAAAAGGAATATAAGGCTGACTATTATGAGTATCTTTTTCATCTTATGGGCGACATCCTACTCAAGTTAAATATGGACAATTGGAGAGACATAAATTATAAAATTTCGCTATTGGAAGTGACAAACACATCAAGAGGGTATAGTCCCAACCCGGAACCAGGGCTAAAGGCTAAAGGAAAAACAACCTGATAGCGTTCGACTGAGCTCACGCCGAAGGCCTACAGCCTAAATAACCTGGTGAAATTGTTTGTAATTTTTTCCAACTCGACCACTTAACCACTCGACTATTTAACGATGTCTGTATAACAGGCTTTTACGAAACTGTCAGGTTTTATTTGTCAGAAGCTTTAATGAGAGAATAAATGAATAGACCAAGAGAACTCTGGATGACCAGGATCGGGTTTGTCTTTGCTGCGGCAGGATCTGCAATCGGGTTAGGCAACCTGTGGAGATTTCCCTATATCGCGGGAACGTATGGAGGGGGAGCTTTTGTCCTGATCTATTTATTAGCGGTAATAGCAATAGGGTTGCCGATTATGGTTGCCGAGCTCCTTATCGGGCGCAGTGCTCAGTTGAGTCCCGTGGGGGCATTCACCAGGCTGGGAAAGAACAAATGGTGGAAGATAGTAGGGTGGTTGGGTGTGGCCAGCGGTTTTGTCATTTTGTCCTATTACTGCGTAGTAGGAGGGTGGATCATAGATTATATAGTGAAGTCGAGTCTGAATCTGTTCCATGGCAGATCCCCGGCTGAAATTGAAGGTATGTTCGATATCTTGCTTAAAAATCCGCTACTGCTGGTTTTTTATCATGCGCTCTTTCTTCTTCTGACGACCTACATTGTCAGCAGAGGAATTTCTATGGGAATCGAGCGGTGGAATAATATTTTGATACCGGTTCTCTTTGGGCTCCTGTTGCTTCTTACGATCAACTCCCTCTTTTCCCCGGGGGCAAGAGAGGGGATAAAATTTCTTTTCCATCCCGATTTCTCCAAGATTACCCCTGCAGCCATCCTTGAGGCCATGGGACAGGCATTTTTCTCCCTCAGTCTGGGGATGGGAGCAATGATCACCTATGGCAGCTATTTAGATCGAGACACCAATTTGATGAACTCCGCTGCAGAGGTCTGTGTCCTGGATACCATCGTGGCTTTAATGGGAGGGATGATAATTTTCCCAGTCGTTTTCAGCTATGGGCTTGCTCCATCAGCAGGGCCAGGGCTTTTTTTCAAGACCCTTCCGGTGGCATTCTCCTTCCTCCCGGGAGGAAGGCTGGTCGCTACACTTTTCTTTATCCTGCTGGTCTTCGCGGCCGTCACCTCTGCGATTTCCCTGCTCGAAGTGGTAGTCTCCTACTTCATCGATGAGAGAAAATGGGGACGAAAAAAGGCGGCTTTTCTGGTAGGGTTTGCCATCTTCCTGTTTGGAGTTCCTTCCGCCCTCTCCTCAAACTTATTAAAGGACGTAACACTCCTGAAAGGAATGAACATATTCAGCTCCCTTGACTTTCTTGCCACCAATTACATGCTCACCATCGGCGGTTTGCTGATCGCCCTCTTTTGTGGATGGTTTCTGTCACGAAAAACCATGGAGGAAATGACAATAAACGGGAACAACCTGTTTCTATATCGAATATGGCGATTCGTCATAAGATATATTACACCGCTTGCGGTTCTTTTAGTCTTACTACAGAAAACAGGTATAATTGCGATATAAGCCTTTTTAAAATGCAGGTAAGCATTCACGGAATGTTGAAATTAGAAATTGAGCTGATACTGGCATATCTCAGAGGAGTTCAACTGTGAGCTTTGATCATCTCGGTCAAACCCTTTGCGTCCCTGTTATTTACCAGATTTTTTATTTCCGATAAGGTTTTCTCATACATATCAAGAACATTATTGATATCAGGATTCAAGGTAATTATTTCAGCATAGAGACCGGGATTGCTCCCGAAAACTTTTTTCAGGATATCGATCTTGGCATTGAAAACAGGGGTGGCAAAATCCTTTAGCTCCGAAAGATCTGTCCCCGCTTTACTTAGAACCACTCCCATGGTAATAGTGTTCAGGTGATTCAACCCCTGAACAATCGCCATCATCCTGTCATGCTTCTCCGGTGTTGTCTCAACTATATGAGCTCCCCCCCCTTCCAGTACCCTCTTAAGACGGCCAATCCATTTCTCCGCCCTGGCGGGGCAGATGACCACATTACGTCCGGCGATTGTATCGACACCGGGACCGAAGAGGGGGTGCATCCCTATTACTTCCGATATAGAATATTTCAACATGGATCTTACCGGCTCCACCTTCAGGGAGGTCATATCCATTAAGAGTGTTCCCTTTCTCATGTGGGGACCGACCTTTTCGATTATCTCACATGTTGCCCCGATCGGCACACTGACGATGACGACATCGCATTCCCTTGCCAGAGTTGGAATATCCATGCCCGTTTTTCTTCCCGATACATGAACGGTACATCCTTCCTTTCTGAAAAAGTCCGCAAACCACCTTCCAATACCGCCTGTGCCGCCGATGATCCCTATCTCAAAATTTTCCATATGTAAACGATCCTCAGAATATATTAAATATCAAAATGAGAAATGAGAAATTTTCATTTTAATATTTAGTACTTGAATGGGGTTTTCCTTCAGTCTTCAGTCTTCAGCCTAAATATCTTATCAGTCTGACAGGTATTGGGCGATGGAGGGGATGCCGTCCCTTCTGGGGGTTTGGTTCCACTTGGCGATCAGATAATATTTTTCCTCTTCCATGCCGCGGCATTCAATTTCCAAAAATTCCTCAGCCTCTTTTGTCCCCATCTCTTTTGTCTCGTTCACATAGTCGAGGGTTCTGATATAATAGATTGGAATAAGAGAGCTTATCAGTTCAGATCTCTCCACCAATTCATCCCGGAAGGCCACTATATAATCAAAAAGTATCCTGGCCCACAGATCGGCTGGGACCCTGATTTGCGGGGCGGCCATTCCTTTCAGCCTCAAGATGTCTTCCAGGTTGAGTGGGGCAATGACCTTTTCCCAGACACCGCCGTATTTTTCCATCCCTTTTACAAAACTTTCCCTGAGATTCTCTGTGTTGACATGCACGGTCGGAGGCTCCTCTTTAACCCCAAGGCCGAAGCCGAAGATACTTGTCGGCATGCTATCCGAGGTATCTTTCCACAGGTACTCAAAATCAACGATTAAATGGAAGATAGTGCTGACCACCTGATGGAACATATCGCCGAGATGGGCGCCCGGGTCTTTTGCCCGGTGCGATTTGGGAGCGCCTAAAAAGGCCTGACAGACTTTGAATCCACGGGCGATGGCGGTGGTGGTCATCCAGATATCGATCCCGAATTCCGAAACATTATCGTTCCAGGTCTTTTCCGTGAGGTAGGCCCTGGCCAACCTCCCTGAGAAGGAGAAATCACCGGCAATGGGCTGCCTTGTCCGAAGTCCGTAAAGCGCCCTCGTCAAAGGATAGGCGATATTGTTGGTGATGGTTCCGTCGTACTTATGGCGAACATAGATGGGAATGACATAATCATGGCCGAGGTAGATCGGCTCTAAAAGATACTGAATCCACTGGGGTGTGATGCTTTTCAGATCCGCGTCAACCATGACAATGGCGCGGGCGCCAAGCTCCACACCCGCCTCAAACAGGTTCCTGATATTTTTGCCCTTTCCTTTAGCGCCCTCAGGGGTGGATATGTAAAGTTTGGGTGTCCTGGTTTTTGTTCCCAGAAAGGCCTTTTTGGTGTTGTCGGGCGAATGGTTGTCGACATTGATGATGACTGAATCCTTTCGTCTGAAAAACCTCGACAGGCCCTCATCAACCATGGATACCACGAATCCGATAGAATCCGCTTCCCTGTAAGAGGGGATGCCGACGACGATCTCCGCCTTTTTGATCTTATCCGGGTTTTCAATAATTCTGGACATGTTAGACCTCCATAGTATCGCCTGAAGGCGATGGAATCAGTAAACGTTCACCGCAGAACTCGCGGAGAAAATATTCCTCTAAGCCAAGAGTTAGAGTCGTTTCGCTCTAATTTTAAGTTTTTCCTTTCAGAAGATGAAATCATGTCATTCCCCTCAGCAATTTCCGGTTAGGCGCTACTTACGAAGCCGTCAAATTTCTATTTTCTAATCTCCCCGATCGCTTACGCTTCGGACATAGCGGAGATTATAAGCGCTAATTGATCTGTACGATTTTTCCCTCCTCTGCCATCAGAACGAAGAGAGAACTTTTTGCCTCTCCTGTTTCTGAGAAGGAGGTCTTTCCCGTAATTCCCGGATAGTCTTTTAACTTAAAAAGACCGTCTTTCAAGTCGTCTCTAATCTCAACATCGTTTTTATATATGGTGCTTACCATAATGCCGGCAGCA
>JAUWNZ010000310.1 GCA_030612385.1 Pseudomonadota bacterium
GAAACGAGAAATCTTTATTCTGCAACCTATTGAAAAAATAAGATTTCTCTCGTTGGTCGAAATGACACATTAACGAAATCCGACTTTTTACGAGTTCATCCTAAGCTAACTGTTTTGTCATCTTTGCGGTCTCTGCGTTCTCTGCGGTGAACGGTTACTTTTGATTTTAATGCAGATACCTCATCATCATGGGAATGGCAACAAAAGTGCCTATGGAACTGCCCAGGTTGACGAAAACTACAAGCAGCAGGATTCGGGTGATTTTGTTATGCCAGAAGCCGCGCATCGTGGAGATATCATCTCTTAAATTCATGAAGTCTTTGACCCGCGGTTTGCGTAATGCCGCCTCTGTCATGCCGGCGACCCAGCCGGCCGCTATCATCGGATTCAGTGAAGTGATTGGCGCCGCGATTATGGAAGCGGCTATAGTGACCGGATGTGCCAGGACAACAATAGCGCCAAGACCGGCAAGTACCCCGTTGGCGATCATCCACCATTTGATCATGTTCAAGCTTGCCTGGCTTCCTGAGTGAAGAAAACCTGCCACGATCAGTCCAATCACAGCCGCTGAAATCAGCCATGTGAAGATCCTTCCCCAGCGGCTTTTTGGAGGGATCCGGTTGGTGTCCGTGAGATCCACATTTTTGCCGATGTTTTTTATTATTCCGGGAATATGCCCGGCTCCGACAACCGCAACAATCCTGGAGCCGGGGGCATGGTCGATCTTCTGAGCCAGATATTTGTCTCTTTCATCGATAAGTGTGGTTTTTATCTCCGGCAGCCTTTGCCCGAAAGTTTCAAGGGCAAGTTCCAGCGCATCTCCCTGTTTTAGTTTTTCTATATCCTCTTCAGTTATATCTTTGTGGCTGAATGAGGAGAGCAGAACGCCGGACAGCAATTTGATTTTACTCCACATCCCCACCATTCTCCATGTGCGCAAAAGAGTTATGCGGATTTCGCGGTCGGCAAGGACGATCTCAGCGCCGATTTCTTCCGCTTTGTCCATTGCGCGCAGCATCTCCTCCCCTGGCATGACACCTAATTTCTCGGCGATCTTTTTTTGAAATGAGGCCATCAGCAACTGTGACAGCAATAAAAGCGCCTGTTTCCCCCGTATTACTTTTACGATATCCGTTTCCTGCCAATCCTTTTTTCGCTTGATAGCCTCAAACCGGGATCTGCAGAGTTCTACGCACACTGTATTCGGTTTTTCCGCCGCAATGACCCGATCCACCAGTTCTGAACTTTTACGGGACACATGGGCTGTTCCGACAAGAATAATTTCTTTGCCGTTGTGTGTCAGGCGATGTATGTTTTGATCGTTCATGCTTTGCTCCGGTCTTGATCGGAAGTAGGAGACTGAGAGTAACAGTATTTTCGGCGCTTGTAAAGGGCAATGGGTTAATACCCCCGGAAGCGTTTTAAGCTTTTTCTCTGATTACAATTTGTGATTTGTGTGATATATTGGTAATAACTCAATAAATAGGGGCAAACTCCGGTATGTAAAGGTGATTGTGAATCTTAGCCATTCACGGCTTGAAATTGGAAATTAGAAATTTGGGAGAGATGAAATGAATTTACGAGTTGACAGACTTCGGCGTGAGCTCAGTCGAGCAGTACAAAAGCATGAAGGCTGAATTTCCAATTTCCAATTTCTA
>JAUWNZ010000024.1 GCA_030612385.1 Pseudomonadota bacterium
CCTTTTTAGTCTTTCTCTATTATATAAATATAATAGAGAAAAACTAATGCCAGTCTCTCCATGGTATTAGTTTTTCCTACTTCCCTATTTTTCGCCTCTTGCCCTTAAGTAAGGGGCATGGTTTTTCCCAGCCCCTTTCCTTTTCCTTTTGTATATCGCAAAAAAAATCCTCCACGTTTCTTCCGGGAGGATCCTTATTATCACTTTTTTTTTAATAGTTATTTCAGTAGGTTGTAAATTTGTTGTGGTCTGGGTCGCGCTGTACGCTGGGCGGCTCAGACCTTTGTTATAAATTCGAACCCCAGGGAGTTTTTAGCGTACCCCAGAATATCCCGCAAGTTCGGTCGTGTATTATTGTCTTCGTGCGCCTGAGTCCATAACGCAAACTCGCTTATTTGCTCCATGGTGATAGTAGCAGGAAAGGCATAGCGTTTGTCTAAGAGCATCTCAGCGATATCTATAGCCGCATGAAATTGTATCCCCACGTTTTGCTCTCCCACTTGGAACGATATGGCCATAAGACCCGCTGCAGTTGCGCTCATTTCTCCAATCGCTTTTAGCCGCTCATCCGGGCATGTCTCTGTAAAGTGCCGTATATTTGCGGCTGCTACAGGGGCAATGGTTGTTTGTATTTCTTCGTATGTTTGCCATCTTTTACCCGTTACTGGCCAGCCGATTCCCGATTCCGGGTCAAGGCCCTCTTCCATGAGCATTTCCTCAACCAGCGGGTTAGGATTATTGTATGCCTCGATTTGTATGTGTTCCAGGCCTGTTACATTTGATTCCGGATCCCAATAGTTTAGTACATTCCTTGTGCCCTGGAGACAGATTTCGGCAAGCGCATAATTTGCTGCCTCTTCTTGATAGTTAGTCCTTCGCGGGAAGCCGTAACCCGTCGCATGCAGCTTCATTGCTTGCTGAACATGCTTATCTTGCAGGTTGCGAACGCCCCAAGTGCCTTCAGATATTTTCTTCTGTTTCCAGGTCAGAAACTCAGACTGTGACATTTTAGCCTTTGGCCGCTTCCATCTCGCATAGTTGTGTATCTTGTCCGTCGCTTTCGTGTAAATTTCGACGTCTGACGGTGTATTGTTAAACGATACATCTTGGCCGGCTACCCACCGGACGCCTCCGGACATTAGATCATAAGCCATGCCAAACAAAGGCCCCAGGGAAACGCCTACGCCATATACCTGATCTGTCACCTGAGCCATCTGTATCCCTTCCGAAAAGCTCGGATACCACTTCCCACTTGTTGCGTAACCTTTTAGCCCCGCGCCCAACTTCGCCTTTTCGTATTTTGCCAGGTTTTTCATTCTGTCTTTCCATGGCCGAGCGTTTCCTTTAAGCGTGTTCGCTCTATATGCGAGTTTCATGCGCATATAGCGCTTACAAGCCATCGGGTTAAGCATGCAGGCGCTTGGCCCGACAAGTAGCGACATAATCGCCGCAATGAACCACAATAAGCCAATTGGCCAGGCCAACCAGCCAACCACCACTTTTGGCAGGACAAAGCACGCAAGCCTGCCGATTGCCGCAAGGGAAATGATCGCATCCTGGGCGTCATCCCAGGACGTAAGAAAAGAAGTTACGTTAGACAGGAAGTTGGGAATTGGACTTGCAAGCATGTTTTTGTATTTATCGCGGGATCGTTCTTTTTGATATTGTAGTTCGATGTGCCGGGCGTGTGGGATCTGGTTTCTTTTACCGGAATACCAGAGGATTTTTTCTTGCTCTGACATTGGTTTGTGCAGGCCGATATGAATAATATCCCGGAATTTAGGAAGCGTGATCGAGTAACCGTGTTCCTGTACGTATGCCGCCTTCTGCGCCCTGAATTTTTCATCCGTATATTCAGGCATATGGAACGGCGAAAGGTAATCCGCCACGGCTACACCACGAAAACGCGAACGCCGAACCTGCCACAGGCAGCTCCTAGATCAGTATCAAGCGTCTCGACAACCAAAACCGCTTTTTCAGGTTTTAATATTTTAGGATCCTCCTGCCAAAGCGCAAGATAGGCTACGCATTGCCCCAAGGCTCTGAGACCCGGATTAGCAGAGACCTCAACAACCCATATTTCTGTTTCGGTTTCAATGATCGCATCAGGTCTTTTAGCGGTGACGTACCGCCAGCTCTTTTTGATCGGGTCTCGAAGTTCCTCCGGAGAAAAAAATGGCCCCCCCAGGAGACAATCGTAGTAAAGCGTTTTGATTTCATGTTTCCACGTTTCCATAAACCTCCGCCAAACCGGGATGTCCGGGGGCAGCATGTGCGGGGGATCTCCCCTCCAATCTATTGAGTACGGTCTTTTGAGCGTAGTCGGCATCCGGTCAGCTCCTTTATCAGCCAGCAAATATCGGTTTCTATTCTTGCCAACCTCCCCGCAAGGAGAACGACATAAAAAATCAACAACATTGTGCCCGGTATGATTCCCCCGGCTAAACCTATAAGAAAAGACTCCACGTTAATCCGGCCCCTCTTCATCGCCCATGATATCGTTCATCCACTCCGGCGGGCAACAGTTTGCGGCTATGTCATACTCGTTTGTATTGGGTATCAAGATTCCCGTTTCGTGTTTTGTGTGTTTGGTTTCTATTAACTGCCACTTTCCCTGCGCCCACGCAGCATCCGGAAAGTAGAAATCAATCAGATCTCCAAAGGGCCTGTCAGTCGTTGGGACCATTGGATCACCGTGACAGTCGAAGTTGACGTGTAGTTGCCTGTTGTAACACCCGGGAAGGGACATGTATCTATCTAACGATATGCCATAATGATCCTTCCAGTATTTGACGCACGCGTTTGAATCAATGTCAAAATACATCTTGTAAGACGGCTCTGTACCTCCGCCGATACGGAATATTAACTTTTTAACCCCGCCCACAAACCAGTCAAGCATCTATCAACCCATGCCCATCATCATCAAATGCTTTGCTCCGCCCGCTACAACCGTTTCAATACCAATTGTTTTCAACCAGCCGTCATCACCCGGCCCCGTATAACTAATTGCGTAAACGTTGCCGCTTATGTGTATAATCCACGGATTTAAGCAGTTTGCATCATCAAACTCAAAAGTATCAACCGTCCCTGCGCCGATATTCCCGGCTGCGTCAATCGTGATCGTTGCCGTCCAGCCGTCAAATTCGAATCCGGAGTAAGCTATTGCGTAAACATCACCCGACACATGCACCAGGGTCGGTTGATAGCCGACTGCACCATCAAACTCAAAAGCATCAATCGTGGCCGCTCCAATTTCTCCGGCCGCGTCAATGCTAATCGTTTTCAACCAGCCAGCATTCAAGAGCCCCGTGTATATGATTGCGTATATGTCACCCGATATCTTCATTATTCTCGGGTATGTTCCTGAACCCGCATCAAACACAAAGGTATCTGTCACCGCCGCGGCAATTGTTCCCACTGCATTAATGGCCACGGTTATTAAAATGCCATCTTCGCCCGGCCCGTAATAAGCAATGGCAACCATTCCGTCCGCTCTCCTAATTATTGACGACTGAAGTCCTATTGTGGTGTCAAACTCTAAGGAATCAATTGCGGCCCCGCTGATATTGCCCATAGCGTCAATCTCCACCGTTGCTAACCAGCCGTCTGTATCCGTCCCTGTATAAGCAATTGCGTAAATATTGTCCAACACCCATACAATATCAGCAGCAGCCGCGAGTCCACTTGGCATTGCCAAGATGTCAAGAATTGGATCCCCAATATCCCCGGCGTCGCTTATGCTTATGGTTATTAACTCGCATGGATTAGTTGTCCCAGAGTGCACAATTGCAAAGACACCCTCCGCAACTTTTATAAATCCGAGAGAAAACGTTGTCCATGCTACAAGAGTTAGTCTGTCAATAACTCCCGCTCCGATTTCTCCTGCAGCGTTGATATTTACGGTAACGATTTCCAGATCAGATCCATCGCCATAATACGCAATCGCATATATATCGCCTGTTACGTGTAAGGTACGGGAAAACAGACAATTGACCGCATCAAACTCCAGGCTATCAACGACCGCCCCGATATCTCCTTCAGCCATAGCAAAACCGCCTTTTCCTTAGTTTTAGCCGGATCCCGGTCGGTTAGTCTTCAGTATAGGTAAGATGGCCGGAAATTAGCACTGCGGCTGATGAGGTTATCTTCAACGCCGCTCCCACCGCCGTTTCAAGCGGATAGTTTCCGGGGCTGTGTGAAATTCCCCTCGGTTCGTCGGTTCCTCCGAAATCCATCGGCCCGGATATTGCCGCCGCCTCGGATAGCCATGTTATGTTTGTGTCCCCGGCAACTGTGAAGGCATAGGATCTGACTGAGATTTTTTTCCCGGCTACTGCCGCAACGATCTCATGTGTTGCCGCCCCCTCGATATTGATAACGGCTTTTTTCGTTGTGATAACTGCTTGTTCCGCAACGTGAAGCGCTCCGCCCGCCGTCCCTTCGATTGTCACAAACCCATCGCCATATTTGCCGATAATCTGAGCTATTACACGACTGATGATATTACTAACAAACAGGTTAGCACTTTGCTCTAACTGCTGATTAATATTTGTCATTTCCGAGATATTCGTGATCTGAATATCCTGGACGACCGGTTTAATCCACCTCCGGAGATGCGCGAACACCTCCGGTGTTGGCCTGCGACTCGTTTTTGTCGCAGGATTGTAGCTTTTACCTGGTATCATCTGACCACCTCCTTTTTAGGCTGTGATCTCGTATCTATACGCGCCCACGATTGTTTGCGTGCCTCCGACCGCCTTAACCGCTGCCTTAACAATTGCTCCGACAGGTATATCAAAGCCGACCTCAACCTCATTTAGCCGGTTCTGAGAGTAGGCAGTGCTTGTGTCTACCTCGGTTGGGCTGTCAATCAGCGTCAATGGTATTTCTGCAATCTTTTCTTGCTCATACCAAATTTGCAACATGCCGTCATCAAGCGGCTCTTCCTTAACCTGTATCAAGATCGAAAGAAGGCGTTTCGGGTTTTCCGCCGTGGAACGCAACCCGCCGTCGTAAGTTGTTGCAGTGTCGGCCGCGCTTGCTTTTATCGCCTGAAAATACACCATAATTCACTCCCTCCTTATGCCCCGGCTTTTCTGACCGTTTGCACTGTGGCCATAAGCACGTCTTGAATCGTGACCTCAACCGCCGCCGACAGGCTAACATTAAGTTCATCCCCTGGCCCAAACTTCAAAGCCGCCGGAAAGAGCTTGATGTCGCAATTTGTTTGCCTGATCGACCCCCATGTCAAAGGCCCCATTCCCTGAGTGACGTATATTCCACGTCGATCCTCATTAAACAGGACTTTTCGATCTCTAATCAGCTTCAAAAAGCGCATTGTGTTTGCCGTGTCGTCAACATAGCCGCCCCACGTTTTTATGAGGATCCCGTGGATATCAACTTCGTTCCCCGCCGGCACGACTTCCCCGAAAGGAAATGCCGGATATTCGGACGGATTCCTGGACATGTCCAAATCCCCATACGCTCCTGCAGCAATAGCAATTGCGTTTGTGCCGTAATTAACAAACGTATATTCATCCGACTTGCTGCCTCCAGGCATTTCAGACTTTATGTCCGCCGCATCGTAAACCTCATATACGATAGCCCCGACAATTGTTGCGCCCGCTACAGCGGGCCTGATCTCAAAAGTTTCGCCCTCCGCTATAGGGTATCCGTCAAACTTGCCCAGCTGTTGCAGCCGTTCAAACAGATTCGGCCACGCGTTTGTAACGCCGCATTGCTCCAGGTGATTTGCGTTAATATCACCGATATACCAGAATCCGACACTCAGCCGGTCAATTAAGCACTCGCAAAATCCACCAGCCGCCAGCGCTCCGACAAGAAGCCGCTTGATCTTAATGCTTTCCCCCACTTTCGCCTCAATAGATAGTGAGGCCGTCGCGAGCGTAAAGTTTTCTTTCACCATATAAGGCTCTTTTAATGCCATTGTTACCCCCTTCTTTTTCTACCCGTAATCATTTTCAGCACGTTCCAAATCACCTGAAACACGCCGTTAGACTTAACCGCCGGAATCATACTTAACACTTCCGACGCCGCCAGTGCCGCCGCCAAAATCATTGAAATAGTAGTAATGTCCATAGTGCAGCCCCCAGGATTATCCCAACTTTTCTTTAATCAGGGCGTCAACAATCGCCTTGACTCGGTTAAGATTTCGAGGATCACGCCTCGGGAATCTCGGCCCAAGGTCAGCGTTTTCAATAGCCTGATGATAAGGCGCGAAGCCTTTTTCATAATCCGGCGAAGCAATCATGACGCCTTCTGCAAATCGACCAGGCCCTTTCTCAAGTGCGTTTCTCTTCCATTTGCCTGATCCAGCCGCCCTAACGCCCTTTGCAAACAAATCCTTAGCCGCCGCTTGATCGATACCCATCTTCCAGTTTCCTTTGGCCGCTTCTGTTTCATCTGCCCAGTCTCTCTTTGGATTTGCGATGCCCAGCTTATAGTCCTCTGTCCGCATTGGTGTAACACGTGCCCATTTCTCCCTGATTGCGCTTAAACTCTTAATCTCTGCCATGGTTTGACCTCCTTTTTAAGTATAAAAAAAATGGAAATAAGATTTCTCTTATTTCCACTCTTGGCACGCTTCTTGCGTCCTGTCAATATAAAAATTGCAAGGGCCGCCATATCTTAGGTGTATGACTGTTAAGCAACTATTACCGACTCGACATCAACGAAGCTCAACCACACAAACTTATTGCCGCCCATCATGCGCTAGGCTGTAATGATTTCCATCATCATAATGACCGCCCCAGGAACCGCCGATCAACTCCCAAAACTCCCCCAATTTTCTATGATCTTCCGTTGAGATCATATATTTTCCATCTTTAAATAAATTTAGATCAATCGCCAACCTGTCATAATGCAGACTATTCTTTTTATGTCCTCTTTGCGCATACGCATCCCCGAACGTTAATTCATACCCGTTCTGATATGCGTATGCGATCAGCAGCGACACCATGTGCACAAAATCCGATTGCTTTTTTCGTAAGCTCATTTTTTCCCTCTTCACCATGGTTAAAAACCGGAGTGCACCCACGCCGATCGGGGGGAGTACTCCGGAGTGCACAAATTTAAGTCGCTGTAATTATTAAAGATATATCGGAATCAAACCGTCCTCAAATGCTTCCCTATAATCTTCTATTAATTCGCCAGGCGTTAATACTCCATAAAAATCTTTTGCCATTTCATTTACAAACCATTTAGCCTTGGAGCCCACCTGTATTTCTTCGCGCAGCACTGCCTTTAGGAATATTTTCTTCCATTTCTTTTTAGTAATCACTCGAACTTCTTTCAGGCAGGAAAGGGCAAGATAGCCATTTCCGCCGGGGCTGTCAGCCTCCCTGCCTCATCCCTGTCCATCTTTTCGTTACGTTCCTTAATATACTCTGCCTTCGTTTTCGGTATCCCGTACTTGTTTTTTATATGTGTTATCTTGTTTTTTAGCGCTAAAAGTGAGCCCTCAACCTTCATTGTTGCCAGTTTTCTCAAACCCTTAACAGTAAATTTTATAATCGAAGACAGCTGATATATGGTCCCGTCTGGCCGACGTTTAGTTCTTGGTATCCTGTAGGTTAAACCCTCTTTCTCAAAATCCTTAAGGCATTCAAACGTCCATCGCCTCTTTATTTTCTTATTATGATATTTCTCAAGTAATTCACGCATTTTATTGACTCTTATTTTCGAGTATGAGTTAATATCCTTACTCATACTCGAAAACAAGGTAATTAGGAGAGGAGGTTTAGCAGAGGTCATAAATTATAGCCTTGACCGAAAGTAAGAGGATTAAAACACGCGTAACGAATCCCCTACCACCACTCATCCTTAAATGTCAATAAGTAAATTCCGATACCTCAAATCGGTTTTCCCTATCATCGTTATAAGCCCTTAATGTGGCTATTATTTTAAGTGCTGGCCTATTCGGTATAAACTCAACAAGCGCCGTGCTATTGTCCGGAAATACCTGCCCAATAATCATCCCCGGCGTTCCTTCCTTCTTAGCTTCTGTAACCTGTTTTTCCAGCCCCGCCAGACAACCTACCTGATCACTTGTTAGATCTAATATTATCATTTTCACCTCCTTTATACGACCTTATCCCACACCCCCCGTTTTATTAACTCCAATTTCCATAACTCCTGCACCTTTTCCGAGCAATGCGCTATTGCATCGCTCCATCTCGGCCATCTCCCATGTTGCCCATAAAACTTATATTGATAGTACAGAGAGTTCTTATTATGTGGCTTATCGGGCTTATGTTTTATGGCGCATTCCTGACAAACGCCGGGTTCACATGGCAATAACAATAACATTATACAACCCTCCCACTTTTTCATTTATTCCTCCATGATTCTTCTTAGCTTTTCCTCAATTTCTACCTGCATTATCAACATATTGGCGCGCATCATATCCAGCCTGCCAACACTCGCAATAATACAAGCCTTTGCTGCCCGCAATCCTTGATCTATCTTGCAATAATTACACGCTCCAATCTCCTCACCGTAAAACGTACAAGTGCAATAATTTTCCGTTCGATTGGCCGTTAACGCCCCCTCGATCATTTCGAGAATATTCTCTTTACAATCGCTCGATTTCCGCTTATTAGTATTATCTATCATTTTTAATCCTTTCCCCCCTGTTTAATTGTTTCAAGTTGAACATTATCTAATAAATTCAAAACCCTATGTATTATATATAAGCAATACCCGTGCCAAAGTTGGGCCCAAACTCAACTTTATAACCACCTGTTTTTCTTGATATTCCTGCTGAAGGCATCGCCGTGCCCTTATTAATAAGCCCGAGAAGTGACAAAAATTGTCATAAACGTGATAAAAATTGTCAATCATCTTGGCACGTTCCTTGCTCTTTCCTCTTTCGCTGTATTACCGGCTTTGTCGCGGGTTGTTGCGGCTGTGTTATGTTAGAAGCCTGTGACCGAATTGTTCCGGTTTATTTTGTTACTGAAAGTGGCCGGTATTAAAATTGACTGTCGCAGATTTCCTTTTATCGGTTACAATCTTTGGTTAACTCATCAATCGATTTCGATTTCCTCGGAATAAAGTCAAAAAACGGAGCGAAGCGACTTCCTTTTTATCCCTTCGCCCGTATAAATATATTGTAGTTATATTAGTGTGCATAGTTTATGCACTCCGGTCTATATCGCCGGAAACCGCGGGCGCAAGCCCCGCCGGATTTCTGTCGTTTTGGCAAATCCGCCGGGTACCTTTGACAATTTTTCTGCTCAGCAGATTTTTACTTGACCTTTATTTGTCGTTATGTCATTTAGGCAACATGACTAAACGAATTGTAAAGGTTTCTGGCGGTGGATCGTGTTTCAGGATAGTTATTCCCATCTCGTTAATTGCAGAGTTGAACTGGGGTGACGTGAAACACGTTGTGATTGAAGGATTTGAGCCACACGGCATAAAAATCAGGAGATTGTTTGATGAAAAAAAAGACGAAGGAAATAACAGCGGAGATTGATATAAACCTGATTGATCCTCCTGACGGTATTTTGCGGATGGATATTGATCAGGAGTATATAACAGAACTTGCGAACTCCATTAAGGAAATCGGTTTAATCCAGCCCGTTTTGCTTGCGACAAAGGGCGAACGTTACGAGGTTGTAGCTGGACATTGCCGCTATCTTGCGCATATCAAGGCCGGTATCCCTCGCATAAAAGCGACTGTGCGCGAAATGACCCGCGACGAAATCGCAATTGCAAGAGCAACCGAGAATCTTAACCGCAAGGATTTAACCCCTGTCGAGGAAGCGTTAACCTATAACGATTTGATTGAGAAGAATGGGTTAACCCTCGAACAAATTGGCAAGAAAATGGGCAAAACTCCTGGGCTAATAAAACGCCGAATTGATATTCTCAGAATGGCCCCGCAACTGCAAGAAGCGCTGCACAAGAAACGCATTTCAATAGGTGTGGCCGAGGAACTGTGGTCCATCTCGGATGATACCCAGCTTGACTATTATTTATCTTTCGCTTTAGACGGCGGCTGTACTGTAACCGTGGCACGTCAATGGTGTAAAGACTGGAAGGACCAGGTGCGCCGGCAATCTTCCGATGTCGAAAGCAGCGGGTTGTTGGTTTCTCCGTATGAACCACGCCCTACTTATATGTCTTGTGATCTTTGTACCGGTCCTGTGGAGTTGGGCAAAGATATTGTTGTACGCATGTGCGGAGACTGTCATAAACAATTAATGAATGCTTTAAAGGGGGTGTAATAGTGAATCCTGCACAGATCAGAATTGAAATTGAACGAATAGTTAATCTTGTAGCGGGTTTCGGCTGGACAAAGGTTGAAGAAAAAACCTCAGCCGGTGAAGTATTGTTAACTTTGCGAAAATCCGTACCCGTCACGCAAGGCGGATAGTAATCTTTTATTTTTTTTAAGCGGGGGTTAAGGGGGATGCAATCCCCCTGGTGGGGGTCAAGGGGGCAAGCAGCCCCCTTGCCTAAATTCCCAGGCGAAAAAGAAAGCTGAACATCTGTTTGTGAAGTTGTAGAGAAAGACTAAAAAGGACGGGTGTCCGGCGGTTGCGAATACTTGGAGCAAATTATAGGTCATGCCTTCTGTTTAGGTAGGGCCTATAATAGACGGGACACCCGTCCTT
>JAUWNZ010000079.1 GCA_030612385.1 Pseudomonadota bacterium
ACGTTGACCAAGGTTAAATATTCTGGGAAGTACGGTCATATCCTCACAGAGTTGACCAAGGCACAGCGGGATATTCTCAAAGCCTTGGACATCCAACTCCCTGGCATGGCATAGGTATAATTTTTTCGGGAAATTAGGTTGTAAGCATCAAGTATCTTTTTTGCGGAGACGACTGCCTGTTTTTGATATTCAAGCTCCATAAAGCCTTCAGGCAGGTCCAGCTCGATCTCCTCATCCAGATTGATATCTTCCTTCATGTATTCGTAGAGCATTTTCAGGTAAAGATGATAGGGGATGATTGTGTCGTTAAGCCAGGTCTTATTTCGGATGGTTTCGACATATTCCTGTGAAATATTTACGCCGTCTTTCCACAGGTTTTCAAATTGCTTCAGGGCGAATTCAACATCGACCCTGTCTTTTAATTCGACGTTGAATTCCCTGTTCGCGATAAGGCCGCTTTCAGAAAAATTGCTGGAACCGGTGATTACTCTTCCAAAGTCCAATTCTCCTTCTTTGAAACGGCTGACATAAACCTTGGCATGAATGTTTTCACTCGGATAGGCGCGCAGTTCCATCTTTTTTCCACTGCCGCCGTTTTTTATGTCTTGCTCTTTGTCGAAGCAATCGGCAGTCAGAAATTCCAGAAACTTTCTGATTCCAATTTCGGTTTCATAAGAATCTTCCGATTCATCCATTTCGGATGCCGTTTGTTCGCTGAACATGCGTTTTGTTCTGCTGTGTGATTCAAAATCGAATTCTCCCATGGATTGTGTTTCCTCGATAATTTCACAGGTCTTCTGATCGACATTGAGACCGACCAGGATTCTGATTTTGTCGATGGATTCAAATGATTCATGCAACTGAAAGAACCCGCTTGTGCGGAAATACCCGACCAGCACATCAAAGTATTGGACGTGATCTAATGTTTTCTTGAACCTGTCAATCAGCGCGTAGCCCGGTTCATTTGTGAAAAAGGTGGTGTCGGTGATCATCTAATTTTTCCTGTCATGAAAAAATAAAAAACCCCGCCTCTGTTTAAGAGATGCGGGGTTTTTGTGATTATCTGCCATCTTTAGGACCTTTCTCGGACGGCCTCCTATACCATTCTCGACACCGGAAACTCGAAGACAGCAAATCCCTTTCCGCCAAGTTTACTATGAAGGCTTTTCACCATATCTATAATATTATCTTCCACATCATCTTCGATTACCACGGCAATCGCGTTATTATAACCCGGCCATACCGCGTCACCGAGCCTGGGGTCCGACCTTTTTCCCTTGCCGAGTACCCGCTCCCACTTGGTGTAACCGGCTACAGACTGGGTGGCTAACATCTTCATAACATCTTCGTCAAAATCGGCATCATAAATCATCAAAAGCATCTTCATGGTCTGCCCTCTTTCACCTTTTTTGCCTCGTTCCCATGCGGAAGCAGTGGGAACGAGGCAAATTTCCAATTTCTAATTTCCAATTTCAACGTTCCGTGAACGCTTCTCTTCTCTCCTTTTTTCAAATATGTAATAGACTGTGGGAATCAGGATTAAAGTAACCAGGGTGGATATTGAAAGCCCTGAAATAATGGTTATCCCCAGGGCGTTCCATATCTCTGCGCCGACGCTCCTCGAGAGGGCCATGGGAAGCATGGCAAAAATGGTGGTCAGAGTGGTCATGAGGATGGGCCTCAGCCTGTTTCTGCCGGCATGGGTAACCGCCTCAAAAACCGGCTCCCCCCTCTTCTGAAGGAGATGGGTGTAGTCGAGGAGGACAATGGCATTCTTCACCACGATCCCCTCTAACATAATAATCCCCATAAAGGTAAAAATATCGAGTGAAATCCCTCCAAAGTAAAAGGCATAGAAGACGCCGCTTGCTGCAAAGGGAACGGAAAACATGATGATGAGCGGATCTCTGAAATTCCCATAAAGAGACGCCAGCGTCATGTAGACGAGGATTATGCCCAGAAGAAGAAGCATGCCAAGGTCGCGAAACGCCTTTTGCTGCTCTTCTACATCTGCCCCAAAGCTGATGGAAATACCTTCGGGGATCCCCATTTTTTTTAGTTCGGCCTTGATATCAGCGGTCACATCACCAAGAGAACGTCCAAAGGTATCGGCTTCAACCTTGACGATCTTTTGCCGGTTCTTTCTCTGTATCTCAATGGGACCCTCCCCATCTACGATTCTTGCCACATTCTTCAGCCTTACCATCCTCCCGTCAGGGGTAAAGACAGGAATGAGAGGCAAGGTATCCAGCCTGTTCTTGTCTTCCTCCCGGAACCGGGTGAATATATCATAGTCGTCGCCTGCATCACGAAACTCCGTTGCCTCCATTCCATAAAAGTAGTTGCGGACAGTCCCTGCTATGGCGGCGACACTCAACCCGAGCGATGAGGCCTTGGCCCTGTCGATCTCCACCCACAGCTCCGGTCTGGTATCCTTCTGGCTGAGCACCACATCCATCGCACCCGGGATCGTCTTCACAACCTTCGCCAGTCTCTCGGCAAATACAATGTCGGCATCCAGATCCGCCCCAAGCACCTCCACTGAGACAGGCTTGCCTGCGCCCATCATCATCGATTTAACAGGGCTGGTGGAGGTAACCTGGAGCCGGCAAACACCCGGAATCTCCGCTATTCTTTCCCGCAATAGATTGGCAATCTCCTTTGCGCTTCGATCCCTTTTATCCCTGTCGACCAGCTTAAACCCGATTTCGCCCACATTTGGTCCTTCATCGAAGCCAAGCGCCACGCCCATTCCTTCTTCACTCTCGCCGTCGAATGCATATGAGTTTCTGTATTCTTCAGGTTTTACAATTTCATCCATTATCTTCAGTATCCGTTCAATGGTTCGATTGGTCTCTTCTATGCGAGTTCCCTCCTGAAGTCGAAATTTGATATCCACATCACCGGAATCCGGCTCAGGCACAAAGGCGGTCGATAAAAATGGAATCAGGGAAAGACTGCTTGCAAATACCGCCACAGCAAGGAGAATGACCGTCTTTCTGTGGCCCAACGACCAGCCAAGAAGCCTGTCGTATCCACCTTCCACCATCTCAAATCCTTTTTCACTCCCGACCTGCCACCCGGCCTTTGCTGTTTCATGGGCCGGCGTAACCCATTTGGAGGAGAGCATGGGCACCATGGAAAGGGCGGTAAAGAGGGATGCCAGAAGCGTTACCGAAATGACAACTGAGAGTTGTTTAAATATAATGCCGGTAAGACCGGTGACAAAGACCAGCGGGACAAAGACCGCCACTATGGTCAGAGTGGATGCCGTAACGGCCAGACCCATCTCACCGGCGCCGGAAATGGCGCTGGCCCTGACCCTTCCTCCACGCTCTATATGATGGACAATATTCTCCAGGACAACAATGCCGTTATCCACGACCATCCCGGATGCGATAATCAGAGATATAAGCGAGATTGTGTTGATCGTATATCCAAAGATGTAAAGGAATATAAAGGAGATAATGAGCGAAAAAGGAATGGTTAGTGAGATGATAACGGCGGTTCGAATACTCCTTAAAAACACAACCGTGACCAGGACAACAAAGAATATGCCCCATAAAAGGGTATTACGCAGATTCTTAATGGTCAGCAGGATATATTCCGCCGTGTCAAAGGGGATTCCTATCTTAACATCGGAGGGGAGTCCCTTCTGTATCTCCGCCAGCCTTTTCTTCACCTTATGAACCACCGCAACCGTGTTTTTCCCGGTCTGTTTTTGAAGCAAAAGCAGCACAGCCTTTTTCCCGTCTCCCCAGGCATTCAGGTCTTCAGGTTCATAAGCATCCTGCACATCCGCCACATCACGCAGATAGACAGGTCTTTCATCATAGTATCCTATAATGGTATCCCTGATCTCTCCAATCCCCTTATAGCGTGCGGGAACACGCACAAAGTAATCTCCGTATCCCGACTTGATGCTGCCTGCAGGGACATTCATGTTCTCCCTATCAAGGACATGATTAACCTGCTGCATGGATAGATTGAATCCCTCCAACTTTTTCATATTGAAGTAGACATTTATGCGTCTTCTCAACCCGCCATAGTCCACAATTGCGCCCACACCGGGCACCCTCTTTAATTCGTCGGATATCTTCTTGTCCACAATATGATAAAGCCTCGGCCAGGTCAGCTCCCCCGATATGGTAATAGCCATAATCGGCATTGTGGCGCTGCTGAATTTGAAGAGCATGGGAGGATCAACATCGTCAGGAAGATCTCTTTTTGTCAGCTCAAGCTTGTCCCGTACATCATTTGTGGCGACATCCAGGTTGGTTCCCCAGTCAAACTTGCAGGAGATGACAGACAGGTTGTCTAAGGACTTGGAGGTAAGAGTGTCAAGGTTGTTCACTGAATTTACCTGGTTCTCGATGATCTCCGTCACCTCCGTCTCCACATCCGAGGCGCTTGCCCCGGGCCAGGCGGTAAGGATAGAGACCACAGGCGGTTCAATCTCCGGCAGGAGATCAACATTCAATTTGGTAAGAGAGACTATCCCGAGGAGGATGAATGCGCAAAACAGCATCAGGGCGGCAACCGGCTGCTTTACGGAAAATTCAGGAATATTCACTTACGAATTTCTCCTGCTGTCTGATTTTGTGACTACCCAGGTTCATTGTATCTATTCAGCCACCGATCTACGCGGATTATCACGTAGTCAGGCTGAAGCTATTTAGGCTGAAGGCTGAAGGGGCCGGAAGAGCTAAAAGCTGAGAGCTCAAAGACGGGTGGGTGACTTTTCTCGTTTCCATGCTCCAGAGTGGGGATGCATACCATGTGGGTTCCCACGCTGGAGCATGAAAACCAGGCGATCTCCGCTTTTCCTAACAGCCTACAGAGTTTCGGTGGATTCGCTCCGCTTAATCCACCCTACGAGCTTCTCAATAAATTAGGGGGAGGGGAGGTTTTAACCTCCCGATATGGGCGATTAGAGTCGCCTTACCCAGATTTACTGAGATGTTACTCGATTCTTTTCATTCAACCGTTGAACCGTGAACCGTTGAACCGTGAACCTGAGTAGTTACTCTTTTCGTAACTCAAAACTCGAAACCGCGCCTGAACGAGGTTTTCGTTCAGGCACTATTTAAACCTGCGCTGCGTTCATCTGTGTGAATCTGCGGCTAAGGAATTATCCGATTTTCAACAACGACAAGGGCGCCATCCTTCAGCCTGCTCTGCCCCTTTACCACCACCTGCTCGCCTTCTGTAAGCCCATCTGTTATCTCCACATAATTCCCCTGGCCCGTGCCGGTCTTTACGTTCTTCAGAGCAGCCCTGCCATCCTCCACCACATACACATAGTAACTGCCTGTCCCCGGAAGCCTGTTCAGGGCATCCCTGTCGATGACAACGCCCTTCCTTTTCCCTAAAAACAGTTTAACATGGGCAAACATCCCGGAACGAAGGAGCCTTTCCCTGTTCAGGATATGAACTTCAATTTCTCCCGTTCGGGTCGCCGGGTCGAGAGTCGGATTTATAATGGATACACCGCCCTTAAAGACCCTGTCAGGAAAGGAGTCAACGGTAACTTCGACCTCCATCCCCTTTTTGACATGAGGAAAGTCCTTCTCTGTAACCGTGGTGACTATCTTCAGCTCTTTCTCAGAGGAGATTCGGACAATGGGTTGACTGACAGAAGACATGGCGCCCCTGTCCACATAACGGGCAGATACATATCCGCTGGTCGGGGCGTAGATCCTGTGATCCTTAAACAGGATTGTAATCTGTTGCAGCACTGCTTTCTCCTTTTTTATCTGCGCCTTTGCGGATTTTCTCTCGGCCTTTATGTGGTCTAACTTCTGTTTTGCCAGGGCCTTCTCCCTGTAGAGGTTCTCGAGACGAACGTAATCTTTTTCTATTACTTCCAGCCTGGCCTGTGCCAGCTCGAGGGCGGCTTCTGCCTCATCAACCTGCGCCCTGATTGTTTCATCTTCGAGGGCGGCTACCAGGGCGCCCCTTTTTACAAAGTCCCCCTTCTCTACCAGGAGTTCCTCGATAATCTTACCCGGCACCTTGGGATAGACATTAACCTCGATCATCGGCCGGATATCACCTGTCTGATCCAAAACATGCTGAATACTTATTATCTTTGACTCGGCAACCTGAACAGGAATTTTCTCTATCTTTTCACCATCAACCTTTTTTTGACCAATAAATTGAAGATAATTAAAGAGGGTAAATCCCGCAAAGGCAAGAATAAACAGAAC
>JAUWNZ010000047.1 GCA_030612385.1 Pseudomonadota bacterium
GGCAGGCCCCTGTGCCTGCCCGATTACAAATTGACCATGCAATGCTGGGCAACCACAGGGGGTTGCCCCTACGAGTACCAAATTTTTTTATATTTATGGTTGGGAAAGTTATTTCTTCCTGTTTCTAACCAATCTGTGGGAGCGGCTTTCCACACACGAACGAACCTGTCTGCCGCCTGCCTGTGCGGTTAGCAATCCTGTAATAGCCTTCAGGGTTTTCGGTGGATTCGCTCCGCTTAATTCACCCTACAAACTTAACTCGAAACCAGAAACTCGTAACTCGAAACTCTTACTTCTTAGCTTCATAACTCTTATCGAATTTCTTTACCACCTTATCCGTTATGTCATTTTCCCCGGAGTGATATGCGAGACCCTGGGTATTCACATCAAGTATCATGGTATAATTTTCTTTTTCTCCTATGGCATTCACAACCTTGAGTATCTCAGGGATAAGCTGTCTGGAAAGCTCCTGATCCTTCAACTTCAATTCCTCGTTGGAATCCTTTACCATTCTCTGGTAGTCCCTGAATTTTCGCTGGTAATCCAGTTCCTTTTCCTTTACGGCATCCGGTGTCAGTATCAGGCGCTGCTTTTCCAGTTCCTCCTTCAGTTTTTTAAGTTCAGCCTCTTTTCCCTGTATCACCACCTTATCCTTTTCAACGGCCTTTCTGAATTCCAGCGAGGCCGTCTTCCCTGCCTTTGATTGGATCATTATTTTTCTTAGATCGATAAACCCGATCCTGTCACCGGCAAGGGCATATGATCCGGATAGAACAATGGACAATACAACAACAAAGGTAAAAACCAAAATACCATATCTTTTCATAGAACTTCCTCCTTTTTTCGTAACGGTTCACGATTCAACGGTTCACGGTTCAACGGTTAAAAGCCATCAACAGTGAACCGTTACACACGGACAAACAAGTTTGTCCATGCCACCCGCCTGTACTCAGGATAGGCTACAGGCTGAAGGAAAAACAACCTAATAGCCTTCAGCCTAAACAACCTAATTGCGCCTACATAAACGAACCGCCTATGCTGAATTCCCATCTGCTTGCGGATTCATCATCCTCTTGGTCAAGGACATGTCCCCACTCCAGCCTCAATGGACCTATGGGAGAGCGCCAGCGGATACCCACTCCCGCGGTCTTCCTCATATCGCCCAGATGATAACCGCTATCCCAGGCATTTCCCGTGTCGTAAAATACCACCCCATTCATCCCCGCATCCTTGATCAGGGGAAAGATGAATTCCGCATTGAAGCAGGCCATCGTTTCTCCACCGATGGGATCGTCGGTCTCAGGATCCTTAGGACCTACGTCCCGGAGCCCTCTCAGGGAATTAATCCCTCCGAGGTAGAAACGCTCATATATCGGTATCTTTTCATCTTCATTTTTTTGCATAAAGCCCGCGCGCCCGCGAATGCTGAATACCGTATCGAACGGAAGCGGGAAGAACCAGGTGGATGACCCTGTGTACTTCGTGAAACTGGCATCTCCCTGAAGCAGGCCGCCGGTATATTCCAGGGAGATTTTGTTTCTGGAACCTTTCGAGGGAAGCATTATATCGTCCGTCGTATCCCTTACGAGGGTAGTGGTAATGCCGCTGGATGTCGTTTTGCCTTCCTGTTCCCTGATATAGTATGATGCATATTCATCCATGTCGGTTATGTCATTTGTCGAAAGCCTGTATTCGACGTAGCCCTTCACATATCCCCAGAGAGGATAGCCCAGCGTTACCCCAATGCCCTTGGTCTCCAGATCGTAGCTGTCCCACTCCCTCTCTGAATTCCAGAGCTCAAATTTGCTCCACAATGGCATATCGAAAAGCCAGGGTTCGATAAATGAGAGCTCGTAATGGGTTGTTTCTGCTCCAAGCTGGGCTGTCAGATTGAGGGTCTGTCCCTTTCCAAAGAGATTTTGCTGGGATATCCGACCCATAAAGACAGCCTTGTCCACGGCGCTGTATCCGCCACCGATACTGAACATCCCTGTAGGCTGTTCCTTTACACGGATATTGAGATCCGTCAGATTATCAGCGGGCCCCTTAACCGTTTGAAAATCGACCTCCTTAAAGTAGCGAAGCCGGTTGAGTCTCATATAGCTCCTTTTCAAGTTATCACTATTGTAAAGATCACCCTCTGCAAATGCAAGTGCTCGCCTGATGACCTTGTCTCTCGTCTTTGTGTTTCCGCTAATGGATATCCTGTTAAAATATACCTGATTCCCCTTTTTAATATTGTAGGTTACATCCACCTTCTGATCTTTTTTATTTGGCAACGTGCGCGGCGCTACATCGCTGTAGGCATATCCTTCATTATTGCACATCCGGGTGAGATAATCAATGTCCTTGATAATGGATTCCCTGTCATAGTAATCCTTTTTGTTGATTGTCAACTTTTTAAGAAGCTCGGCCCGGGGAGTGGAGAGTGTATCGCCGGCAATTTTCACAACCCCCACCCTGAACTGCTTTCCCTCCAACACAGATATCTTTATATGTATGCCCTTCTTGTCGTGGATGATTTCCGGCTCACCGATCTTTGCATTGATGTAACCGCTGTTGAGGTAAAAAACTTTCAGCTTATTTATGTCCTGCCTCAATGTATCTTTCTTCAGGATACCGGAGTCGCTAAGAAAATGAAGGAGTCCCCATTCAGAGGTATCCATCATTTCCCGCAAATCCTTATCCGTGTACGCATCATTTCCCTCAAAGGTTATGCTCTCTATGTACAGTCTCTCATGTTCGGTTATATTGAAGATTACATAGACGTTTTTACCTTCTTCTTCCTCCATGGCGTAGTTTACCTCCGAGTTGAAGTATCCCTTGTCGTCATAGAGGGTTTTGATCTTCCGGGCATCTGCGGCCACCTTGTCCGGATCAAGGGCCTGACGGGTTCTGACAGTCAATACCCCTTCTATCTCTTCGGTTTCTATTGCGTCATTTCCCTTGATCTCGATATCGGCTATCATGGGTTTTTCCTGGAGCGCGAAGGTGATGATCTTCCCCTCCGGACTGCCTGTGACATCCACAGTTACATCGCTGAAATAGCCCATCTTATAGATGGCCTTGATATCGGGAGAAAGTCTCTTTTCAGAGAAGAGTCTTCCTTCAGCGCTTTTCAGCACATTGTATATGGCGCTGTCTTCAACCTTCTTGTTACCTGTAAACACTATTTTTGATATCCTCTGCCCACGTGATATCTTCAAAAAAATCTCTTCCGTCAATTGGGCTGAGATGTCGCTTAGACTTTCAACACCGGAACCCTGCACAAAAAAACTCTCCGAGACCTTTTCCTCTTTGACATTGACAAACCTGGCATCTGCGCTGATCAGATTGCCTATTCTGGAAAGACTTCCCATTATAACAAAATCGGCGCCCGCTTCCCTCCCAACCCTTCCGGCAAGCTCCTCATCCACCTTCTTTCCCCTGATTATCTTTGAGAAGACATCTTTTTGGATTATCTGTGCATATCCTGTTTTTATAAGTTCAGCCGAGATGCCGTTGTATATTTGTTCCTGCAGATAGCTTCTATCCTCCTTGCTGTAAATCTCAAAGGGCAAGACTGCGACCTTCTTCAGTTCTTGCGCAAAAAGACCCTGAGAGATCAAAAATTGCAACAATATCAAACTAAAAAATACTTTTGAGAAAAATAAGATTCTTTTATTCAATGGCATAAACCTTTCCGTTCCGCAGGCCTGTGGCGCGGGACATCCGGCTGGCCAATTGTCTGTTATGTGTAACCATGATCAGGGTAATATTCCTTGTTTTGTTCAAGTTTATCAGGATATCTTCTACCTTCTTCCCGGTTTCAGTGTCAAGGTTTCCTGTTGGTTCATCGGCCAGGATTATATCGGGTTCCATTATAAGCGCTCTCGCAACGGCGACCCTCTGTTGCTCGCCTCCGGAGAGCTCCCCCGGTTTGTGGGTCAGCCTGTCACCAAGCCCCACCTCATCCAGAACATCCCCAGCCCTCTTTCCGGCATCCTCTTTAGACATGCCATTTATCAACGCCGGCATCATCGTATTTTCCAGGCTGTTAAACTCCGGCAGAAGATGATGGAATTGAAAGACAAAGCCTATTTTTTTATTTCTAAACTCAGCCAGTTTTTTCTCACTCCAGTCAAAGACATCGACGCCATCGAAGAGCAAAGAGCCGGAGGTTGGATGATCCAGTGTGCCGAGAATATGGAGAAGGGTGCTTTTCCCCGCCCCTGAAGCGCCAATAATTGCGAGTGATTCCCCTCTGTCAATCTCAAGATCCAATCCCTTCAATATCTCAATCCTGTTTCCATCTTTGACAAAGCTTTTATTTAAGTTGCTGACTTTTATCACTTTATTCATATCGCAACGCCTCGGATGGGTCCAGTCTCGAGGCTCTCAGGGATGGGTAAATCGTCGACAGAAAACAGATCAGCATGGTTCCGGCAACAATGATCAGAACATCCCCGTAATTTACCTGTGAAGGAAGTTCCGTCAGATAGTATACATCACCAGGAAGTATCTTAAATCCGAAAATTTTCTCAACGAATACGGATATCTTCTCTAAATTGATGGCAACAAAAAGACCTCCGATGCAGCCTAAGATGGTGCCGGCCGCGCCTATAATAAGTCCCTGAAACATAAATATCTTCATGATGCTTTTTGCGGTCGCGCCCATGGATTTCAGTATTGCTATATCCCTGTTTTTTTCCATAACAACCATAATAAGGGTGGTAATGATATTAAAAGCGGCAACCAGCACGATCAAACTCAAGATGATAAACATGACCCTCTTTTCCAGTTTAAGCGCCGAGAAGAGATTTTTGTTCATCTGTGTCCAGTTTCTGGCCCAGTATGGATATCCCAACTTTCTTTCGATCTCGCTTGCGATTACTCCCGCCTTGTAAATATCAGTGACCTTTATCTCGATTCCAGTTACGAGGTCATCATCCATACGGAGAAATTTCTGACAGTCCTTAAGAGACAGGAAGGCAAGCGATGAATCATATTCATAGAATCCCGAATCAAAAATCCCAACGACGAGAAATTTCTTCATCCTGGGCACCATTCCCATCGGAGTGGAGACGCCCATGGGAGACAGGACATTCATCGTCTCAAAGAGAGACACACC
Source organism: Pseudomonadota bacterium (assembly GCA_030612385.1). Taxonomy (GTDB): domain Bacteria; phylum Desulfobacterota; class Syntrophia; order Syntrophales; family JADFWA01; genus JAUWNZ01. The sequence goes on from JAUWNZ010000047.1 coordinate 5,111, forward strand.
GAGGCTCCTGGATAATTCTTTTCCTATGATAATTCCGGGGAGTCCCGCAATGTCAGCTTTAAGCTTTATGGAACTGCGCGCTTTGGGGGAAAGATAGTCAACGCTCCCTTTCTCCATCTTTCCCAGACTTATTACCCTAAGGGCGCTTTCAATTGATAATCCTCTCAGCACCACGCCGCTTACATTTTGGCCTTTCTTCAACATAGCCTGACTGTATATAAATGGTGTTGATGCAACGACACCTTCAACACCTTCGATATCTCCCATCACCTCTTTATAATCCCTCATTCCACCATTGTATTTCATAAGGACAATATGAGAATTTATACCCAGTATCTTCGTCCTGAGTTCAGTCTCAAAACCGTTCATAACCGCAAGCACAATAATCAGAGCCGCAACGCCAAGAAATATCCCGCCTACGGATATGATAGTGATGATTGAAATAAAGGCCTGCTTTCTCTTTGCCCTGAGGTATCGGAGACCTATGTGTAGTTCGTAGGACATAAATGAGTTTCGAGTTTCGGGTTTCGGGTTTCGGGTTTCGGGTTTCGGGTTTTTCTTGTTCCCAAACTGGAGTTTGGGAACAAGAGACTTCAGTCTTTGACCTTCGACCTCATGTGTGGGAAGAGGATGACATCTCTGATGGAGGGCGAATTAGTAAAGAGCATTACGAGTCTGTCTATTCCGATCCCTTCTCCCGCGGTTGGAGGCATTCCGTATTCCAGCGCCTGGATGTAATCCTCATCCATCTCATGGGCCTCGTCATCTCCTGCCTTTCTTGCCTCGATCTGCATCATAAACCGCTCCCTCTGATCCACGGGATCGTTCAACTCCGAAAAGGCATTGGCAATCTCTCTGCCGCATATATAAAGCTCAAACCGGTCGACAAACCCCGGATTGCCGGCGCTTTTTCTTGATAGTGGCGAGACCTCTATGGGATAATCAGTAATAAAGGTCGGCTCAATCAGATTTTTCTCCACCATTCCGTCGAATATCGACATGATCACCTTCCCCAATGGCTCGCCATCCTTGATCGGTAGTCCCAGGCTCTTTGCATACTCTACAGCCTTTCCAGCGTCTTCAAGGATATCAGGAGCGATGCCGCAGTGCTTTATGATAGACTCCTCAACAGTCACCCGCTGCCATGGAGGTGTCAGATCTATCTCCATGCCCTGGTAGTTGATCGTATATGTGCCAAAAAGTTCCTTTGAAATATCAATTATCAGCTCCTCCGTCATATCCATAAGATCTTCATAGGTCGCGTAGGTCTGATAAAATTCCATCATGGTGAATTCCGGATTGTGAAATGTGGAAACCCCTTCATTTCTGAAGCTTCTGTTTATCTCATATACCCTCTCCAATCCGCCAACAATGAGGCGTTTCAGATAAAGTTCAGGCGCTATCCTCAGATAGAAATCCATCCCGAGGGCATTGTGATACGTCTTAAAGGGTCGCGCGATAGCGCCGCCTGCCATGGGATGCATCATGGGCGTTTCCACCTCTAAAAAATCTCTCTCATTCATAAAATTCCGGATTAGTTGAATGATCCTGCTTCTGTTATAAAATACCTCCCTCACCTCAGGATTAACAATCAGGTCGAGGTGTCGCTGCCGGTACCTTTTTTCGACGTCGGTGAGACCATGCCACTTCTCCGGCAGAGGCCTTACCGCCTTTGATAAAAGCCTGATCTTTACCGCTTCAACTGTCAGTTCTCCGGTCTTTGTCTTAAAAACCCTCCCTGTAAGAGAGATGATATCGCCCACATCGAGCCTTTCAAAAACGGAAAAGGCCTTTTCCCCTATCGTGTTCTTTTTTACATACGCCTGGATTTTCCCCTCACTGTCCTGAATATTAATAAATGCCGCCTTGCCAAAATTTCTTACCGCCATAAGCCGGCCGGCCAGGGTAAATTCCTCGTCTATTCGTGCAAGATCATCACTGTCCATATTATCAAAGCGGGCCAGCACCGACCTGGTCGTGGCGGTTACAATGACATCGTTTGGATAGAGATCGATGCCGTCAGCCTTGAGCGATTCTATCTTTTCTTTCCTTTTCGTGAGGAGCTCATTTTCTTTCATAGAAACGTCTGATTCCCTTTATAATTAGTTTGAGGTAACTATATTTTTCCCATGATTTAGTCAAGAAATATTGTAACTGGTACTTTCCCAAGTTATAGATTTGAGGAGGTGAGCGAGGGAAACTGAAGAGGAAGAGCCTTTTGGATCCGTTTACTGATAACATTGATTCATGGCTTGATGAAGATATTGAATATCAAGCCACCTGGATTTACGATCGACTCTGCAACATGGGTTTTACCTGTCTGCGTGCGACGCACAGGCAGGCCGGAAGCTACGAGACAGTAAAGAGAAAGGTGCATCAGATCAAGGCCGAACGGCAGAGGAACAGGGCAAGAGCTACCTTTCATTCCTCGATGAACTTCTGGAAGAAGAGGTTGCCTGCAAGGAGCAGCGTCGCATAGAGACAGTGCTGAAGATATCGGGACTCCCCTTTATCAAGGGCATTGACGAGTTCGATTTTACCTTTCAGCCCAAACTGGATCGACAGAAGGTGATGTCACTTTTAGATCCGACCTTTATCAGGCAGAAAGGCAATGTGATTTTCTTGGATCCTCCCGGTGTGGGCAAGACTCATCTAACCGTATCCCTCGCATTAAAGGCCTGTCGGGTCGGCATGAGTATCTATTTTACCACCATGGAGGATCTGATCGGAAAGCTGAAAAAAGACCATGAGGCCGGTCGCAGGGGCAGGCGGGTATGCTATCATCTCCAGTGGGGTATAAAACCCCACCCTACAATGATACGTGAGAGTGGTTGTGGATCGAAACCAACATTTTAAAAATGTAATCCCTCCATTTATTAAACCGACACCCTTTCCCCTTGCCTGAAAATGATTTGCGCCGGACTGTGGCACCAAAAACAAAAACCCCTCTTTGATTGTAGAAATTAGCAGATAAGATCCTGGGTGTCGTCACAGTTAATGCTCTTCCTTCTCGGCATATCCTGTAATCATGGCGATAAAATCTGCAAAGATGGTATGACCTGTAGTGGCCAGATAGATATGAGCGATAAAAAAAGCTGTAAATATGATAGCCATAATGTAATGAAAAACGG
>JAUWNZ010000281.1 GCA_030612385.1 Pseudomonadota bacterium
CTGAAAATAAATATCAAATCCCGCTGAAAGCATTATCATATCCGGCTTAAATTCAAGCGCTACCGGTTGAAGTATCCGTCTGAAAATCTTCAGATATTCGGCATCCCCCGGTCCAACTCTGAGTGGAACATTTATGGTATAGCCTTCTCCCTCTCCCCTGCCGATCTCTTGAACACTACCTGTTCCAGGGTAGTAGGGATATTGATGCGTCGAAAAATACAGGACACGAGGGTCATCATAGAAGGAGTGCTGCGTGCCATTCCCGTGGTGCAGATCCCAGTCAACGATAAGTATCCTCTTCATGTTGTGGTTGTTTATAGCATGCAGTGCCCCGACGGCAATATTATTGAATAGGCAAAACCCTGCCGCCCGATCCGCCTCCGCATGGTGTCCTGGTGGCCTCACAAAGGCAAAGACATTGTTGATTTCTCCCCTGGCCACGCTGTCTATGGCGTTACAGAATCCCCCTATCGCCAACCTTGCCACATCATAGGATTCTGCTGACGTCTCTGTATCGGGATCAAGTAAGGTATTGGCTTTGCCGGCAGTCTTTGCAACCATTTCGATATACGATGGTTGGTGGATCATACCGATTTCTTCATGGGTAGCATGACGGGGTTCTATCTCGGTGAATTTCCCTTTCATGTCAGGGCCTTCAAGCATCTTGTACAACGCTTCCAATCTCTCAGGTGATTCCGGATGATAGGAGCCGGTTTCATGTCTCAGATATCTGTAATCCTTTACAATCCCCGTTTTTAAAAACATCTGTTCTTCCCCTCCTTTGGGGGTTTATTTGCTCATATGTACCCACTACCACACTACATTACAAAAAGCAAAAGTTTCGGAGGCAACAGCCCGTCGCAAAAACCATTGACAAACATTTCATAAGCTCATAAGCTCAAAAAGTTACAAGCTGACAAGAGGTGGATATTATGTTCGGTATCGGTATGCCGGAACTCATCGTGATACTCGTTGTTGCCCTCATAATCATAGGGCCGAAAAAGCTGCCCGATATTGCAAGGGCTATGGGGAAAGGTCTTTCTGAATTCAGGCGGGCTGCGGATGACGTCAAGCAAAACCTTGGTGTAGATGAAATCAAGGATGATATGAATGACATAAAAGATTCACTCTTATATGGCAAAGACAGTGAAAAGGATACCTCTTCTGAAAAAGAGGACAAAAAACTTTAAAACAGGTTTCGAGTTTCGGGTTTCGGGTTTAAAGTTACGAGTTATACTACGCACTGCCACAAATTGAGCTTATTTGTCATTTCGACTGAATGTGAGAAATCTTAAGATTCCTCACATTCGTTCGGAATGACAGAAATGCAAGTTACAACCGTGTCAAGTATAAACCCGAAACTCGAAACTCGAAACTCACGACCCGAAACTCAAAACCCGAAACTCGAAACTCTACCATGGATGCTAAGGAAGAAAAAGTTCCATTCACTTCTCACCTGGAGGAATTAAGAAAAAGACTCATATACAGTCTAATCGCTGTCGTTATCTGCTTTCTGGTATGCTATCTCTTCAAGGAATTACTGTTTAAAATCCTTACACTCCCCCTTGTTGCCGTGCTTCCTGAAAAAAGTTCCATGATATTTACCAGCCTGCCGGAAGCCTTTTTTACCTATCTGAAAGTATCCTTCTTTGGAGCCTTATTTCTTTCAGCTCCAATCGTCCTGTATCAGATATGGCGGTTCATATCCCCGGGGCTTTTCCCCACTGAGAAAAAATATGCCTTCCCTTTTGTCTTTTTTTCCACAATCTTTTTCGTAGGAGGCTCCCTCTTTGCGTACTATGCCGTCTTTCCAATCGGGTTTAAATTTTTCGTCGGTTTTGCCACGGAATCTATCAGACCTATGTTTACCATAAGAGAGTTTTTAGCTTTTGCCTGCAAACTCCTCCTCGCATTCGGTGTCATTTTCGAGCTTCCCATCTTTATGTTTTTCCTGGCCAAGTTGGGTGTTGTGAACTCCAGGATGTTGGCTGCTAAGAGAAAGTATGCTATATTGCTTATATTTATTGCCGCCGCCGTTCTTACCCCACCGGATATTGTCACACAGATACTGATGGCCATACCAATAATGCTGCTGTACGAAATAAGCGTATGGATAGTGAAATTAGGAGAGAAAAAATCCATAAAAAATGAAGGTGAGGAGGAA
>JAUWNZ010000109.1 GCA_030612385.1 Pseudomonadota bacterium
GGTAGAAAAGATATGTTTCATACCTTACGTCAAAAGGGAGGGATAAGCGGTTTTCCGAGAAGAGAAGAGAGCGCCTATGACGTTTTTAATGTTGGGCATAGCAGCACATCGATATCCGCTTCTGCCGGTATTGCAGAGGCCGGATGCCTTAAAAATAAGGATTTTAATGTGATTGCCGTTATTGGCGATGGTTCGATGACCGCAGGCATGGCCTTTGAGGGATTGAATTGGGCGGGGGGCAGAGACAAGAATCTCATAATTATACTGAATGACAATGAAATGTCCATTTCTCCCAATGTAGGCGCAATGTCATCCTATCTGAACCGCATCATGACCAATCAACGAGTTACAAAGTTGAAGTCTGAGATCAAAGGTTTTTTAAAGACGATACCCGGTATCGGAGATAGGGTGTTGAAATTTACAAAACAGGCGGAAGAATCGCTCAAGGCATTTATCGTTCCGGGTGTCCTCTTTGAGGAACTGGGATTCCAATACGTGGGGCCCCTTGAAGGACACAGGCTGGATCACCTGATAAAAACCCTGAAAAATGTGAAAAAGCTGAAGAGGCCTGTTCTGGTCCATGTTATTACAAAAAAGGGGAAAGGGTATGAGTTTGCAGAGAAGGAGCCGGCAAGATTCCATGGGACAGGCCCTTTCAATATAGATACTGGAGAACCTCTCGTTGACGGGAACTCCTCTCCATCCTATACCGAGATATTCGGCAGGACGATAGTGAAACTGGCCCGTGAAAATCCAAGGATTGTGGCAATAACTGCCGCCATGACTCAAGGAACAGGGCTTGGGCAATTTTCCAGTGAGATGCCTGACAGATTCTACGATGTCGGCATAGCGGAGCAGCATGGCGTTACCTTTGCCGCCGGCCTCGCCACTGAAGGATTTATTCCGGTGGTAGCCATCTATTCGACCTTCATGCAGAGGGCGTATGATCAGGTGCTCCATGACGTCTGTCTTCAGAAACTGCCGGTGGTCCTCGCCCTCGACCGAGCGGGTTTCGTGGGAGATGACGGAGCCACCCATCATGGACTGTTTGATTATTCTTTTCTCAGGTCTATCCCCAATATTGTTGTTATGGCCCCAAAAGATGAAAATGAACTCCAATACATGCTCAAAACAGCCGTCGAGTGCGGTCGACCTGCATCGGTAAGATATCCCCGGGGGAAGGGGCTTGACGTTCCACTTGACGATTCCCTGAAGCCACTCGAGATTGGAAGGGGAGAGATTGTTCGCGACGGAGACGATCTTGCAATCATAGCGATAGGGTCTACAGTATATCCTGCCCTTGCCGCCGCCAAAAAACTAAAAGATGAGAACATAGACGCTATGGTTATCAACAGCCGTTTTGTAAAACCTCTTGATGAAGAACTTTTATGCAATACGGCAGCATCCATAAAAAAGATCATCACTGTTGAGGAAAACGTCCTGATGGGAGGTTTTGGGAGCGCCATCCTTGAACTTTTTGAAAAGTCGAATATACGTGATATCACCATAAAGAGATTAGGCATTAAGGATGAATTTGCAGAACATGCGACCCAGGCAGAATTGAAAAGTATGTATGGTATCGATGAGGACGGCATAGTAAAAGCTGCGCGGAAGATGATGGACAAGTGAGTTTCGAGTTTCGAGTTTCGGGTTCCGGGTTCCGGATATTTGCCTTTAGCCTCGAAACTTTAAACTCGAAACTTGAAACTTGAGCGAAGCGAAACTCGAAACTTTAGCCTTTAGCCTTGAAACTTAGATTAGATAAACTTCTTGTTGAAAGAAAGATCACCCCGACGCGTGAAAGGGCAAGGGCGCTTATTTTGTCCGGCGCCGTCATCGTCTCTGAAAACAGGATTGACAAGGCGGGCACACTTGTTGATAAAGACGCCGGGATAAGGATAAAAGGTGAAGACAACCCCTACGTCAGCAGGGGAGGTTTAAAGCTCAAAAGGGCTCTAACGGAGTTTAGAATCAACGTAGCTGATCTTGCAGCCATCGATGTCGGGGCATCCACAGGTGGTTTCACCGATTGCCTGCTTCAAGAAGGGGCTAAAAAGGTGTATGCCGTCGACGTTGGTTATGGCCAGCTTGCCTGGAAGCTGAGAAAAGACAGCCGTGTAGTCGTTTTCGAAAGGACAAATATACGTTATTTTTCCGGCAGGGGTATAGATGATGAAATAGATATAGCCACCGTAGATACTTCCTTCATTTCCCTCAAGCTGGTTATCCCCGCAGTGCTCAAGTTTATAAAAAAAGATGCGCAGATTCTCGCCCTTATCAAGCCACAGTTTGAAGTTGGAAGGGGGGAGGTTGGTAAAAAGGGGGTTGTGAAAGATCCCGGCTTGCATAGAAGGGTTGTTCTTGAAATTGCGGAGTTTTGCAGGGAATTAAAGCTCAAGGTAATGGGAACATGTGAATCCCCGATCCTGGGACCTGCAGGCAACAGAGAATTTTTTATATATGTAAAACGGTCGGGAAACGGATCGCTTTCCCGATGATTTGGCCAGGGGCAGTAGTAGTTTCTCAGATAAGGTCAATTATTGAAAAAGATGAGTTGCTTAATAATCACCTTAACCATAACTGATTCACTTTCTTAGAATTTGGAGGGTTAAACATCTTAAGCTTCCGCCACCTGGGAGGAGTGCTTTTGGAGAGAATTCAATTATTTCGACATTTTTTCTTCTTAATATCGATTTGGTTTTGCTACTCAAAGCAATATCATAGTGGAAAATAACCCCTGGTTCCAAAGGTAAAAAAGTACAACCCCAATTTCTCTGTTCATCACTGGTAATGTTAATTAATTCTATTCCCTTTTCGTTCATATATTCTTCAAAATCTACTACACACTTTCCATCTTTTTTGATAATTTCCGTATGTTGGAAAGCAGGTAGATAGACCAATGCTAAATCTTTTTTTACACTACCGAAAATCGTATCCGGATGCATAAACCTTCTTTCTTGAGGAACTTGAACAGATATAATCTCTTCAAAAAAAGTCAGAGCTCTGCCGTAAAATCTGTTAATGCCTAAATCATTATACCTCTCTGTATTTGCTACCAATGCAATTCTCTTTGATAGTGGTAAAAATCCTTCAAAAAACTCACCTTCCTCGAATTCGGCAAATATTGGAATTCTCATATTTGTCAAGGCTTCTTTTACAACAATATCTTCATTTTTTCTCCCACAGAAAGCCATGTTTGAAATTACAGCTCCTTTGGATATAACAACTGCAATATCATTCATAAAAGCAAGGTTAGGCAGTCTACTCAATAAGTCCTTATTTATTCTGACAAAATTGGACAATTCAAAGGTTTTTATTCCCTGTTCCTCTAATAATCTCTTATAATCTTCATGCTCTTTACAGAATTTATCTATATTAGGAACTCCATCAAACAGATATTTTGCATAATTTTTCTCATTTATAAACCTTAACGATTCCTTAGGATTATGCAACATCACTTTTCTTAATCTCTTGAAATTTTCAGTTCCCAATTCCATCATATTTATACAGACTCGGTATGAAAACCTGCACTCCTTGATCCCCATCCACCTCTCATAATATCTTCTTTCTTCAAAATCAACGGCTTGTATAATTCCCTTTTATCCATTAAGGCAGAAATTCCGCTAAATTCCGAACTCCCGGTTCTCCCCGCAGCTTAGCGTAGGGAGAATCAGGAGTTCGCTGCTCAACGGACAAAGCTAAGCGGGTTGGGCCTGGTCATTTTCAATTAAGTAGAAACCTTTACGCGAACCACCGCCGTATCTCCCAGTCCGCTTGAGTGATTATTTCGTTTCATCTCCTGGCGGAAATGTTTCAAGTCCTTCCGACTGCGCGGCGCGGGCGAGCCTGTCATCGAAACAGGCAAATACGAAATCTTCAGGAAGCCTTTCATGGATTACCATCGCCGATGCGAGATGAATTGTGTCGGAGACTCTAAGTGGATATCTCTCAACCACCCGATCAATGTATCCATCGAGCTTGTCGTTGACCTCCACACGGATAAAGCTCTCCCAGTCCTGGTGAAATGTGTCCACTATTTTCCGGATCAACGTATCCGCAAGATCTGACTCCCGTTTCTTTCGATACATGGAAGCCAGCGTTTCTGCGTAAGCAACGAAAGATGTAACGATTTGCGTGGCCGATTTCCATCTGGAGAGGACGTCATCGGAATAAGGCTCCCGGAAGTATCGCTTCACCAGCGCGCTCGTGTCGAGGTACAAAATCATCGTTTGATCACCGCCGGTCCTCGATTACCATTTCCGAAACGGGCTTCCCTGGGATTTCTACCGCCGAGATACGGTCTTTCGGGATACTCCGGCTTGGTAAGGTGATCAGTCCTCTCTGGACCAGGGGTTCCAGCGCTGCGCGGATGGACTTATCTCCTTGATTTTCCTTCACGATGCGGGCAACGGGCCTTCCCCTTTTAGTGATCAGAATCTCTTCCCCTGCTTTCACCTGAGCTAAAAGCCGACTCAAGTTGTTTTTTACCTCTTTGATTCCCGCATTGACCATAATAAGCCTCTTTTTTTAGGAGCTACTTTTTACGCTATGGTAGCCACTTTCAACCATGCAGTCAAGCATTTTTGATAGGGACATGGGGGTAACATCTTATATTTCTCCTATTCTTGCCCTTGCTTTTGTATACCTTATTAAGTATGCTTCAATCAATATCCTTGAACTGATATGAGCCACTTTTGCTGAATGGAAGGAGCAGGATTGGCAGCAGCGGTAATTGCAGGAATTATTCTGGGAACGTCATCTCTTGGCTGTGGAAACACCGAGGCGCAAAAGGCGAAACATCTCGAAAAGGGTGGCGAATATCTTGAACAGTCCCGATACAGAGAAGCGGCCTTAAAGATAAATCCCATGGCGCTTCCTCCCTATATACTTTTGGGAATCATATGTGAAAGGCAGGGCGATATAGAAAAGGCAAAGGATATCTATGAGAAGGCCCTGGAGATAGACCCCGGCTTTGCCCCCATCGGCAATAACCTCGCCTGGCTCTATTTGGAGCATGGCGGAGATGTCGATGAGGCCCTGTCGCTGGCGCAAACCGCGAGGGAGAAACTCCGGGAATACCCGGGTGTCGTCGATACCCTCGGGTGGGCATATTATAAGAAGGGATTATACCGGAAGGCGATTCCCCTGTTT
>JAUWNZ010000261.1 GCA_030612385.1 Pseudomonadota bacterium
ATGCCTGCCGTTTTGGTCGGCGCCAATGTAAATGAAAAACCGAACCTCATGACAGCGGCCTGGTGCGGTATTGCATCACACGAACCGCCGGCGGTCTCTGTCGCTCTTCACAAAAGCCGATATACCCTGGAAGGCATTAAAGAAAATGGAACGTTTTCTATTAATGTGCCCTCCTCCAACATGGCCAAAAAGGTCGACTATTGTGGTCTTTATTCCGGCAAAAACAATGATAAGTCACAACTCTTCAAGATATTCTACGGAAGAACACTGAAAACAGCCCCCCTGGTTCAGGAATGTCCCTTAAATCTTGAGTGCAGGGTTATCCATTCCCTGGACCTGGGAAGTCATAACCTTGTGGTTGGTGAAATCATAGAAACATACATCACCGATAGCTGCATGAGCAAGGGAAAGGTTGATCCAGGAAAAATTGATCCCCTGATTTATATTCCAGGCACCCAAGAATATCATCGCCTTGGAGAAACTATCGCTCCGGCCTTCAAAATAGGGAGGGAATAATGAGACAATCATTCAAACTTTAATTGTAACTACTCGGGTAGTCAGGCTGAAACTGTTGTAGGCTGAGTAGTTACCGTTACTTGTAATTATTTAGCCACCGATCTACGCAGATTATCACTGATATTTTTTCTTTTATTGTAACTACTCACGTAGTCACGTGATTTCTTTCTATTTAACCCTATCTGTGTTCATCTGTGTGAATCTGTGGCTAAGTAGTTACCTTTAATTTTTAATTTGCATCGCCAGCGCCTCTGTGAGGCCGGAAAGTGTGTAAGACTCCGGTACGATATCGACCTTGAGGCCGAGTTTTTCCACGGCAGCGGCAGTCACCGGCCCGATGCATGCTATCCTGACATTCCGGAGTAAACCAACGTCGCTCTCCATGATATCCATAAAATTAGCGGCGGTGGAGGGACTTGTAAAGGTGATGATGTCCACTTTGTGTGCCATCTCGATGAGTTCCGATTTTTTTCTTCCCGAGTTTACAGTTCGATAGGCGGCAACTACGTCGACACCGGCGCCAAGCTTCGAAAGTCCCTGGGGAATCACATCCCTCGCGACTTCAGCCCTCGGCAAAAGCACCTTTTTGTCCTTCATATTCAGGGCTTCAAAGGCATCGACAACGGCTTCGGAGACATATTCTTCTCCCGGCATGATATCGACACGGATCCCTCTCTTTTCAATTGCGCCCGCTGTCGCAGGTCCGATGGCACATATACCTGCCCCTTTGAGGTCTCTTATGTCCCTTCCCAACTCTGTCTGGCGATCAAAAAAGAACCTCACGCCGTTTGCGCTTGTGAAGATAATCCAGTGATACTTCTCAATATTCTCTATAGCCCGATCCAGACCGGAAAAATTCGCGGGAGGAGTGATCCTGATGGTTGGAAAATATATTACGCGGGCTCCTTTTCCCCTTAACAGTTCCGCAAATTCGCCGGATTGACCCTCCGGCCTTGTAATAACCACACCCCTTCCGAAGAGAGGCCTTTTTTCAAACCAGTTCAGTTTCTCTCTGAGATTTACCACATTACCTACTACAAACATCGCCGGTGGCGAAAAATTTCTCTCCCTCGCTGTCCCAACTATGTCTCGCAGAGTTCCTGTCAGGGTTTCCTGATCCGGCGTCGTTCCCCATCTTATCAGGGCGGCCGGTGTATCCGGGTCTTTCCCGCCGCCTATCAGATTTTTCACAATGTGCCCCAGATTCTTTACGCCCATCAGGAACACGACAGTTCCGATGGCGGAAATACTCTTCCAGTCTATATTGCTCTCATCCTTTGTCGGGTCCTCATGACCTGTCACAAAAGCAACAGTCGACGTATAATTCCTGTGTGTTAAGGGTATGCCGCCGTAAGCGGGTACGGCTATCGCTGAGGTTACGCCGGGGATTATCTCAAATGGTATATTGGCCTCGGAAAGAACCAGGGCCTCTTCCCCCCCTCTTCCAAAGATGAATGGATCGCCCCCCTTCAGTCTGGCGACAATATTCCCTTCGGATGCCTCCTCCACGAGAATCCGGTTCAGATTATCCTGGGACACGCTGTGATTGCCGCCCTTCTTCCCGACATAGATCATACGGGCATCTTTCCGCGCATGACCAAGAATATCCCGGCCGACAAGGTAGTCATAGACAATCACGTCGGATCCCTTGAGACATTCCATTCCTCTAATCGTTATAAGGCCGGGATCACCCGGTCCTGCGCCGATGATATATACCTTGCCCACCTTCATGATTTGCCAACTTTCTCTAAAATCTCGCGACCGCCTCTCGATAATATTTTTCCGGCTAACATCTTCCCCAATTCCTCAAAGTTTCGTAATAGCTCAATAAATAGGGGATTACATTTTTGAAATGTTGGTCTCGATCCACAAACAACTCTTACGTGTCATTG
>JAUWNZ010000119.1 GCA_030612385.1 Pseudomonadota bacterium
ATTAACGAGGAGGTCTTCCCGATCAGAGCCCTCGACAGCAAACCTGTGAACCTCTATTGCGTTTACATCATGAAGATCGGTAGTAATATCAAAAACGGCAAAGGCGGCGTTGGAAAAAAGTTCCTTTTCGTCTTTGCCGGACACCTCGATTCCAAGGTCTGCTGTGTGGTTAAATGTTGTGTATCCTGTCATTTCTAAAGTTTCGAGTTTCGAGTTTAAGGTTACGAGTTAAACCCGAAACTCGAAACCCTTCTCCCTATTTACTCATCTTTTTCTTCTTCAATATCATTTTCCCTCTCGGCTCTGGCAATGCCGACAAGCCTCTCATCCTTTTCTATATCTATCAGTTTAACCCCCTGTGTGCTTCTGTGTATGACCCGCAGCTCATCGACATTCAATCTTATTATTTTGCCGGCGTTACTTATTAATATTATATCTTCATCCCCCGAAACCTGTTTAATGCCAGACACAAAACCTATACGAGAAACGGTCTTCAGGTTTATCGTCCCCTTCCCACCTCTCAACTGGAGTCTGTACTCCGCAATATCTGTCCTCTTTCCAAACCCCTTTTCAGAAACGGTCATTATGGAATTCCCTTCACTCAATATTTCCATTCCGACAACCCTGTCATCTTCAGCCAATCGTATCCCCGCAACCCCTCTCGCAGTTCTCCCGACGCATCTCACGTCGGTCTCCTTGAACCTTATGGCCTTCCCTTTTCTGGTGCCGAGAAAGACATCCTGGTCTCCATCCGTCAGCCTTACATCGATCAGTTCATCGTCTTCATCTATGGTAATCCCGATAATGCCGCCCACCCTCGAATAAGAATAAGCGGTTAGTTTCGTTTTCTTTACCACCCCTTTTCTGGTGGCCATGACCACATACTTCCCGTCGATAAATTCTCTCACCGGCAGGATAGAGGCAATCCTTTCTCCTTTCGTTATCCCGATCAGATTTACTATGGCCTTTCCTTTCGCCGCTCTTCCTCCCTGCGGAATCTGATAAACCTTCAAACGGTAAACTCTTCCTGAATCAACAAAAATCAGGATATAGCTATGGGTGGAAGCAATGAAGATTTTTTCCACAAAATCTTCTTCCTTGGTTCCCATGCCGACCTTGCCGCGGCCTCCACGATGCTGGCTGCTGTAAAGACTAACGGGATTCCTCTTAACGTAACCCTGATGAGATACGGTTACCACCATATCCTCCTCAACAATCATATCCTCGATGTCAATGTCATCCTGGCTGCCGACTATCTCTGTTCGTCTCTCATCTCCGTATCTTTTTTTCGCCTCTTCAAGCTCTTCAATAATGATACTCAGTATCCTTTGAGGGTCGGAAAGTATGCCTCGCAACCTTAGAATCAGTTTCGACAACTCTTCATACTCGTCCCGAATCTTGTTCATTTCCAGGCCGGTGAGCCTCTGCAGCTTCATGTCGAGTATGGCCTTAGACTGAACATCGCTGAGGTTGAATCTTTCAGATAGTATCACAGAGGCTTCCTGAGGGGTTTTTGACCCCTTAATAACAGCTATCACCGCATCTATATTATCCAGCGCTATTATCAGCCCTCTCAGTATGTTGGCCCTTTCATCCGCCTTTCGAAGCTCGAACTTTGTTCTCTTTGTTATTACCTCTTTTCTGAAATCGATAAACCTGACGAGAATTTCTTTGAGGTTTAAAACCCGGGGCCGGCCATGGTCAATAGAGAGCATAATGATCCCGAAGGACGTTTCCATCTGCGTATGCTTGTAAAGCTGGTTGAGTGTGACCCCCGACATTTCCCCTCTCTTCAGGTCGATAACAATCCTCATACCGTCTCTGTCTGATTCATCTCTGAGATCAGATATTCCCCCTATCTTCTTCTCCTTAACCAGATCGGATATCTTTTCTATCAGCCTCGCCTTGTTAACTATGTACGGTAGTTCTGTTACGATAATGCTTTCCCTGTCATTTCTTGCATTTATCTCAATAATGGCGCGCGCCCTGATCTTTATAATCCCCCTGCCGGTTCTGTAGGCTGCAATAATTCCGTCTCGCCCATTGATAAATCCTGCTGTGGGAAAGTCGGGTCCTTTGATGAATTTCATAAGATCATCGACGGACATGTCCGGGTCGCGAATCAATGAGGTTAATCCGTCAATAACCTCGCATAAGTTGTGGGGCGGTATATTTGTAGCCACTCCGACGGCTATTCCGGATGACCCGTTCAAAAGCAGCACAGGTATCTTTGTCGGAAACACAACCGGTTCCATGAGAGAATCGTCATAGTTCGGCACAAAATCAACCGTCTCTTTTTCCAAATCGGCAAGAATTTCTTCCGTGATTCTCGCCATCCTGATCTCAGTATATCTCATAGCCGCTGGAGGGTCTCCATCGACGGACCCGAAGTTCCCCTGGCCGTCTATGAGCGGATATCGCATGGAAAAATCCTGGGCCATTCTCACAATGGTATCGTAGGCTGCAGTATCGCCATGTGGATGATACTTACCGATAATATCACCAACTATCCGGGCTGATTTTTTATAGGCCTTATTCCAGCGGTTCCCTAAGTCCGACATGGCAAAAAGAGCTCTCCTGTGAACAGGCTTTAAACCATCCCTGACATCCGGAATCGCTCGTCCTATGATCACGCTCATGGCATAATCCATATAGGACCTTTTCATTTCATCTTCTATGGTCACAGGTATGTTACGTTGCTGTAGCTGATCCATGTTAATAAGGTTCCTTGTTCAGTGGTCAGTGGTCAGTGAACAGTGGTCAGAAAAGACTGTTCACTGTCTTCTGACCACTGACCACTAAACACTAACCACTGTCTTCTGTTTCAGACATCCAGGTTTGAAACTTCAAGTGCATTGGAGAATATAAAATCCCTTCTGGGTTTTACCTGATCTCCCATAAGGGTCGTAAAAATCTCATCTGCAACGACGGCATCTTCCACTTTAACCTGCAGGAACGTTCTCTTTTCCGGGTTCATCGTTGTTTCCCATAGCTGTTCCGGATTCATTTCTCCCAGTCCTTTATATCTCTGGATGGACATTCCCTTTTTTCCTGTATGTAGAACATATTCTACAAGGGTGTTCATGCTCTCAAACTGTTCCTTCTCCATCTCGCCGCCGTTTCCACTCCCTGCCACAATATATGGCGCTTCTCCAAGTAAACTCATCTGTTTCAGGAGCATCTTTGCTTCGGTAAACTTGGGCAGGGTAATTATATCCTTATTTATCCATGTTATATTAGCCTGTCCATTTCTACTCACACTAAAGAAGAGTTTATATCCTCCACGTTCCACATCTTCTTCCGTCCAGACATCTATGTCGTCTTCTCCTATCGCTTTCCTGATTCTTTTCCCGATCTTTGAAAGGGTTATCTCTTCATTGAAGTCACTCTCCGAGAAGGCAGGGTCTCCTGCCAACAACCTTACAACTTCTCTGTTTTTGCCATCTCTTTCAAACTTCGCAAGTATTGTGTCCAGGCGAATTCCCTTCCTGACAATGCCAAGTAATTTACTGCCTGTAATACTGTCCCCGTTTCCTGTTATCACCTTGACCTTCTCTACTCCATTTCTAAGGATATATTCATCCATTCCCTCTTCACTGTTGATATATACCTCTTTCTTGTGATCGGAAATCCTAAAAAGAGGAGGCTGCGCTATATACAGATACCCCCTGTCAACCAACTCTCTCATGTATCTGAAGAAGAAGGTCAAAAGGAGCGTTCTTATATGTGAACCATCAACATCGGCATCGGTCATAATAATCACTTTTTGATACCTGAGCCTTTTTATATCGTAATCTCCCTCCCCGATACCCGCTCCAAGCGCGGTAACTATGACTTTTATCTCTTCGTTACTAAGCATCTTGTCGAAACGCGCCTTCTCAACATTTAATATTTTCCCTCGTAACGGCAGGATAGCCTGATTACTTCTATCCCTGCCCTGTTTTGCGGAACCACCAGCCGAGTCTCCCTCCACAAGATATATCTCACTCCTCGCCGGGTCCCTTTCCTGACAATCCGCCAGCTTCCCGGGAAGAGTTGTTACCTCAAGGGCGCTTTTTCTTCGTGTAAGTTCTCTCGCCTTTCTCGCGGCATCCCTGGCCCTTGCGGCATCGACGGATTTTGCTATGATCTGTCTCGCGACAGAAGGATTTTCTTCAAGATAACTACTTAACTTATCATAAAGAACTGTCTCTACAAGGCCTTTAACCTCGCTGTTTCCCAGCTTTGTCTTTGTCTGCCCTTCAAATTGCGGTTGTTTTAATTTCACGCTGATTACGCAGGCAAGTCCTTCTCTTACATCTTCCCCCTTTAGTGATTCTTTCCCGTTTTTAAAGATATTATTGTTTATGGCATAATTGTTGACCACCCTTGTAAGGGCAGACCTGAGGCCGATCAGATGCGTTCCACCTTCGGTTGTGTTTATGCTGTTTGCATAAGAAAAAATATTTTCCATATATGAATCGTTGTATTGAAGGGCAACCTCCACAAAGCAATCATCCTTTTCACCACTTACATAAATAGGTTCTTTGTGTACCGTTTTTTTGCTTCTATTTATATATTCAACAAATGATACGATTCCACCCTCGTATAAAAACTCATCTATCCTGTCGTTTCTCTCATCCTTCAGGATGATATTCACACCTTTATTTAAGAACGCCAACTCTCTTAGTCTACTTGAAAGAACGTCAAAGCTAAATTCTACATCTTCAAATATCTCGGAATCAGGCATAAACGTGACCCTGGTTCCCCGTTTTTCAGTTTT
>JAUWNZ010000042.1 GCA_030612385.1 Pseudomonadota bacterium
CCTTATGCTTTTCAATCTTTATCTGTGGAAGATCTGTTTAAAAAACTGGCGGCTTCCTCCAAAGAGCTATCAGCAGAAGAGGCCTCAAAGAGACTACGGCTATAATAAGATTACCGAGAAAAAGATCAGCCCTTTTTTGAAATTTTTGACATACTTCCGGGGGCCTATACCCTGGATGATAGAGATTGCCGCAGTACTCTCTGCCATTACGATACAAGTCGAAAAACGCAGTCATTTCAGGCTATAAAAGCGTTGAGAGATTCGGACAGACCCTTTTTATATCCACGGCATGATCTCTTTTGGCGCCATAGTGGGTGGAAAGGAGGTGAACCGTCAAAGATAACAGATCTTGACAGAAGACTTAAAATCATTAATTCTTAATTTCAACAAATCTCAGCTTGTAGTATAATTAATTTTTGGTTTGAGACATTGTTTCAGAAACGCGCCGATGGTTTGGCGGATGTAAGAGATAGGAGGGGAGCTTACCATGAAAAAATTCCGGAAAGCAACCGTTAACGGAAATGAAGCTGCAGCTCATGTCGCTTATGCTTTTAGTGATGTTGCAGCAATTTATCCTATTACGCCTGCATCTCCAATGGGAGAGTATGTCGATGTATGGGCGGCTAACGGACGCAGAAATATTTTTGGCCGAATTTTAGACGTTATAGAAATGGAATCGGAAGGTGGAGCAGCCGGCGCTGTTCATGGGTCACTTTCTGCAGGTGCATTGACTACAACATTCACTGCATCTCAAGGACTTATGCTGATGCTGCCCAATATGCACAAAATTGCCGGTGAAATGCTTCCCACTGTATTTCACGTTTCGGGCCGCTCGCTTGCAGCGCAATCGCTTTCCATTTTTGGAGATCACTCTGATGTGATGGCTGCGAGGAATACCGGTTTCGCTGAAATGGCGGCCGCATCTATTCAGGAAATAATGGATTTAGCCACTGTTTCCCATCTGGCTGCACTAAAATCAAAACTTCCCTTCGTAAGCTTTTTTGATGGGTTTAGGAATTCCCATGAAATTCAGAAAATTGAAATAATCGATTATGAGACAATGGCAGAAATGCTCGAGATGAAATATGTCGTAGATTTTAGGGCCAGGGCCTTAAATCCGGAAAACCCGCGTATAAAAGTTGGCGCCGAAAACCCTGATGTATACTTCCAGGGAAGAGAAACGGTTAATAAATACTATAATGCCGCTGCTGCAATTGTTCAGGAATATATGGATCTTCTCGCAGCCAAAACCGGAAGGCAGCACCATCTCTTTGACTATTCCGGTAACCCTGACGCTGAAAAGGTTATCATAGCTATGGGCAGCAGTTGTGAAACTATTGAAGAAACCATTAACTACTTGAATGCAAAGGGTGAAAAACTTGGTTTAATCAAAGTTCATCTTTACAGACCTTTCTCAATTGAAGGGTTAAGGAGAGCCCTTCCAGAGACTGTTAAAAAAATCGCTGTCCTCGATAGAACAAAAGAACCGGGCTCGGTAGGCGAACCTTTATATCTTGATATAGTTGCAGCCCTCAATAATAAAAAAGATATTACTATCATTGGCGGACGCTATGGTCTTTCTTCGAAAGAATTTACCCCATCTATGGTAAAGGCGGTGTATGACCATTTAGAAGGAAAATGTACCCACGGATTTACCGTTGGGATCGACGACGATGTTACCAATACTTCGATAGCTGTCAGAAAACATATTAATTCCGGTCCGGAGGGAACGATCAATTGTAAATTCTGGGGTTTTGGCTCTGACGGCACTGTTGGCGCAAATAAAAACAGCATTAAAATTATCGGTGATAACACGGATATGTATGTTCAAGGATATTTTCAATATGCCGCTGAAAAATCCGGTGGGGTTACTCGCAGTCACCTGAGATTTGGGAAAGTGCCGATTCAATCTGAATATCTTGTTGAAAACGCAGATTTTATTGCTCTCCATAATCAAGCGTATATCGGTCATTATGATATTCTTGAAGGCATTAAAGATAACGGTATTTTCCTGCTTAATTCAAACTGGTCTCCAAAAGATGCTTTTTTAAACCTGACTGAAGCCATGCAGAAAGTTATCATTGAAAAACATATTAAGTTTTACAACATCAATGCTCTGAAAATCGCTCGAAGTGTGGGTCTTGGCGGGCGTATCAATACTGTTATGGAGGCTGCTTTTTTCGCCATTTCGGGGGTGTTGGAAGAGGAAGAAGCTATAAATCTTATCAAAGATTCCATTAAGAAAACCTACGTGAAAAAAGACGACAAGATTGTAAAAAGTGATCTTGCTGCCGTCGGCAGGGCAAAGGATGACCTGGTTCAAATTGAAATTCCGGAAACCCTCCCTGATAGACACAGAACAATGGGAAAACTTGTTCCTGATGACTCACCGGATTTTGTTACTAATATCGTTGAACCGATTCTAAGAGGAAAAGGTGATACTATCACTGTTTCGCAAATGCCCTTTGATGGTTATGTGCCTTCAGGAACATCAAGGCTGGAAAAACGAGGGGTTTCTCCGCTCGTAGCCCACTGGGATGCACCAAAATGCATCCAGTGTAATCAATGCTCATTTGTCTGTTCTCACGCAGCAATAAGGTCAAAATTGATTGACGATAAAGATCTAAAAGATGATCCTGCAACATTTACGACTATTAAAGCAAAAGGGAAAGATTCAGACCTTAATTTCAAAATCCAGGTTTATATTGAAGATTGTTTAGGCTGTCAGGTATGTTTAAAAGAGTGCCCTTCCGGCGCTCTTTCAATGAAACCTATTGAAGAAGAAAGAGAAGCAGGAGAAACTATCAATGCTGAATTCTTCGATGCGCTCCCAGACAATGTCTTGGGAAACAATAAAGAAGATAGCGTAAAAGGAAGTCAGTTCAAACGACCTCTTCTGGAATTCTCCGGCGCCTGTGCAGGTTGCGGTGAAACTCCTTATGTTAAACTTCTTACTCAGCTTTTTGGCGACAGAATGATAATTGCCAATGCGACCGGCTGTTCCTCTATCTGGGGCGCTACTTTCCCGATAACGCCTTATTGCAAAAACAAAGACGGCCATGGTCCTGCCTGGGCAAACTCACTCTTTGAAGATAATGCGGAATACGGTTTGGGGATGAGACTGGGCGTTGAATCTATTCGTAACATATTAAAAGAAAATGTCGAAGCCTTGCTGAAAAAAGGAACCGATGCGGAGTTAGCCGAAGCTTTGAAATATGCACTTGAGAACTGGGATTCTGCAGATCCTGAAGCAAAGGCAAATTCAACAAAAATTAAAACATTGCTTCCAAAGGTTCTTGAAAATCCTGATACCCAAGAAATCGTGCAGAAAATCACTGAACTTCAAAGCTATTTTATTCAGAAATCTATCTGGTGCATTGGCGGTGACGGCTGGGCCTACGATATTGGCTACGGCGGATTAGATCATGTTCTTGCCTCCGGAATAAATATTAATGTGCTGGTACTGGATACCGAAATTTACTCCAATACCGGCGGCCAGGCATCTAAAGCCACGCCGATGGGCGCCGTTGCAAAATTTGCTGAGTCGGGCAAAAAAACAGCTAAAAAAGAGCTTGGCAAAATGATGATGATTTATGAATATATTTATGTTGCTTCCGTTGCCATGGGCGCCAATAAGAACCAATTGATCAAAGCACTTAAAGAAGCTGAGGCTTACAAGGGTCCTTCTATTGTGGTTGCTTATGCACCCTGCATTAGCCACGGTATCAATATGTCAATGACCCAAAAAGAACAAAAAAAGGCCGTCGCTACCGGCTATTGGTTGCTTTACCGGTATAATCCCGAACTTAAAGCTGAAGGTAAGAATCCGTTCATTCTTGATTCAAAAGAACCTGAATTACCTGTACGAGATTTCCTGAAGGGTGAAACACGTTATACAGTATTAGAGAAAACCTTCCCGGATAAAGTCGAAGGATTCAGGGCAACATTCGATAAACATGTGAAGGAAAGATACGAAGAATTTAAAGAAATGGCAGAAAATAAACAGGATAAAATCATAACCTGAGAAAGGTGAATAGATAAAATACAGAAAATTGACTGAGAAAATCCGGTTTAGCTGCCTTCGGCGTGAGCTCAGTTGAACGCTCAGTCAAACCGCTGTTTCTCAGAAGATGTAACTGTATTTTATGATAATAAAGTTGTTGGAGGATTTGTTGCTGATATCATACTAAAGAAGTAATAGCTCAATAAGTAGGGGCAAACTCCGGTATGTAAAAGTGATTGTAAATCTTAGCCATTCACGGCTTGAAATTGGAAATTAGAAATTTGGGAGAGATGAAACAAAGGTCAGTGGTTAGTGGTCAGAGGCCAAATTTCTAATTTCTAATACTGGCCACTGACCACTGATCACTAACCACTTGAAGCGGGAGGCCGAGTTTCCAATTTCTATTTTCTAATTTCAATATTCAGTAAACGCTTACCGTGGATCGAGACCAACACTTTAAAAATGTAATCCCCAATTTATTGAGCTGATACAAAATATCAGTGATAATCCGCGTAGATCGGTGGCTGAATAGTTACAACGGTTAAAAGTTATCAACTGTGAACCCAATTGAGATGTTTCGATTAGAGGGGTAAAAAATAATGGCAGGGCACATAAAATACTATCTGACGGTTATCGTTTTCGTTTTGGCTGCCGGTTGTGGATATCACTTCTCTTCCTCAGGAGAGCATATAGACAAAAGTATCCAGACGGTTTTTGTTGATAACTTCTCCAACAAGACCAGTGAGGCGCGTATTGAAAACTACTTCAGGAACCAATCCATCGACGAGTTTAGAAAGGGGAGTAGATTCAAGATTGTCGACAGAAAAGAACTGTCAGATGCCATCCTCAGAGGGAATATAAACAGGCTGACAACTTCCCATCTCTCTTACGGCAAAGCCGACTTGACCAAAGAAGATCGTGTAACTGTGACCATGGAGGTCTTCTTTGAAGAGAGGAAAAGCAAAAAGGTCATCTGGCATAACAAAAACCTTTCAGGGAGTGAAGAATACAAAGTTGACGAGGGTAACCCGACCACAACCGACACCCACAGAAGAAATGCCATTAAGAAGCTTGCAAGTGACATGGCTGAAAAGGCATACCGATACATTATGTCAGGATTTTGAAGAGATAAGAGAGTTTACCCTTCTGGTAAGCCTCGATATTCTGCGTGATGCGGTATTCTTGTGAATGACACCCTTGGCGGCAGCCTTGTCTATTGCCGGTATGGCCGTGGCAAGAGCGCTTTTTGCTTTCTCCGAATCCTTGTTTTCAGTAGCGGCTAACACCGTCTTGATTCTCGTTTTTACGTTTGACTTTATTGCGGTATTTCTCAAATTCCTCTTCTTATCCTGTCTGTCCTTCTTCTCCGCAGATCTGTGAGTAGCCAAAAAACCCTCCTTAATTTCGCAAGTCGATTCAAGTTATTATTTATTAGCCGCAGATAAACGCTGATAAAACAAAAAAGCACTTTTTAACAATAACGTATATCTACTACGCCACAGGTTATTGAGAAGTTAACAAAAAAAACAGCTTGTATCCGCGTTAATCTGCGTTAATCTGTGGCCAATTTATCTTTTTCTTTTACCCCTTATGGTACTGAATTCATCAGGTATAAAATGGAAATTCCTATACTATTAAATTACCCGTGTTTTGAAAAGCTTCTTTTCGTATCAGCTCAATAAATAGGGGGATTACATTTTTAAAGTGTTGGTCTCGAACCACTATAAGCGTTCACCGAACATTGAAATTAGAAATTAGAAATTGGAAATTCAGCCTTCATGCTTTTGTACTGCTCGGCTGAGCCCACGCCGAAGTCTGTCAACTCATAAATTCGTTTCATCTCTCCCAAATTTCTAATTTCCAATTTCAAGTTTCAAGCCGTGAATGGCTAAGATTCACAATTACTCTTACATATTGGGGGTTGCCCCTATTTATTGAGCTGATACTTATTTTCTATATCAGCTTAAACGGTATGTCAAGTCTAAATTGCCTTAAAATCAAAAAACGTAAGCGCGTTCACCGCAGAACTCCCAGAGAGTGCAGAGAAACTGTTCTTGTAAGCCAAGAGCTAAAGTTATTTCGCCAAGGCAACGTCAACACAAGGGTTAACTGGAGTTGAAGACTCACGCAAAGGCACTGAGATTTTCTTTTTCGTCCTTTGCGGTCTTTGCGTCTTTGCGTGAGAATTTTAGATCTGGGCCGGGGAGATTTTCACTTTCTCAGTGTAGCCACCAATCTATCCGGTTTGAGCAAAAGATCAAGAGCATCATTTACATCGGAAACGATCACATCAGAGGCCATTACCGCATCTACCGATGCTCCTTCACTTCCCAATATCCCAATTCCAATCAGGGATTCTCTCAGCATAAGAACATCATTGGAACCGTTTCCTATCGATATGGTCTCCCTTTCTCCTAACTTCCTGATAAATTCGAGTTTCTGGATGCCTCCAGCGCTCTTTTTTAGTTTGCACAATCTTACATTTAAATTCCCTGTCACTCTCTCAGCGCTATGCATGGTGTCAGAAGTAACAATAAAAATATCGAGCAACAGACTTAATCGATCGAGCCTTTCCTTTACTCCCTCAATTATTATCCCGTCCAGGGCAATGGTGCCGTTCAGATCCAAAATCAGATGTTTTACTTTTAATTTTCCTACACCGGGGATCGCAATTTCTATCATCTATAAGTATCAACTCAAGTAACTACTCAGGTTCACGGTTCAGAGGTTCACGGTTAAGCTGATGAAAGAAAGGCTCATTTCCAGATGAATGCGGAGTTCCTCTTTAGGGGGGTATGCCATATGCTCCCCCGGTTCTTGCGATACGCAAACTGTTTTGCACGGAAGTTTGTAGGGTGGATTAAGCAGAGCGAATCCACCGAAAACTCTAATCGCTTAGGTGGATTCGTCTCTCACGCTCCTTAATCCACCATACGAACTGGATGCGACCAACCGTTGAACCGTTGAACCGTGAACCTGACAACCTGAGTAGTTACTAACTCAATAAATAGGGGGATTACCGTTCGGCTGAGTTCACGCCGAAGCCTTTGCTTGTTCCTCGTTGTTTGTTTGGTATGCATTCCCACGCAGGAACATGGGAACGAGTAAACTCAAAATTCGAAACCCAAAACTCAAAACCGTGCCTGAACGAGGTTTTCGTTCAGGCGCTACTTAACCTCTTCAAAGTCCGCATCCACAACATCCTCGTCTTTCTTTTCGGACTCCTCTCTTTCTTTCTCTTCCGGGCCGCCGGCTGCGCCTGCTCCCGCTCCCGCTCCCGCCTGTTGTTCCGTGGACGTCTTTGCATACATTGACTCGGCAAGTTTGTGGGATGCCTGGGGAAGTTCTTCCTGAGCAGCCTTGATGGCGCCGACATCGTCACCATCAATGGCTTTCTTAACTCGGGCAATGGCATCTTCTATTTTTGCCTTTTCCGCCGCGTCTATTTTGTCTCCAAACTCTTTGACATTCTTCTCAACACTGTAAGCGAGAGTATCTGCCTGATTTTTAGCCTCAATCAGCTCTCTTTTATTTTTATCCTCCTCCGCATGTCCTTCCGCATCTTTTATCAGCTTATCTATTTCCTCTTCAGAAAGGCCGCTCGAAGATGTAATACTGATACTCTGTTCTTTACCCGTCCCCATATCCTTGGCGGAGACATGAACAATGCCATTGGCGTCGATATCAAATCCAACATCTATCTGGGGAACACCACGAGGCGCTGGAGGGATGCCTACAAGCTCAAACCTGCCGAGAGTCCTGTTATCCGCCGCCATGGAACGCTCACCCTGGAGCACATGGATGCTCACCGCCGGCTGATTGTCGGCGGCGGTGGAAAATGTCTGGCTTTTCTTGGTTGGGATTGTCGTATTCTTTTCAATCAGCCTGGTCATAACACCGCCCAACGTCTCTATTCCAAGTGAGAGTGGTGTTACATCCAACAGGAGCACATCCTTTACATCACCTGTCAGCACTCCTCCCTGAATTGCCGCTCCTACGGCAACAACCTCATCGGGATTAACCCCCTTGTTCGGTTCCTTTCCGAATATCTTCTTAACTCTCTGCTGAACACATGGCATTCGGGTCATCCCTCCTACCAGGATAACCTCATCTATATCTTTGGTTGAAAGGCCGGCATCCTTGAGGGCGGTCCTGCAAGGGGGTTCCAGTTTTTCTATCAGGTCTTCTACCAGCATCTCAAGTTTGGCCCTGGTAAGCTTTATATTCAGATGCTTGGGACCTGAGGCATCAGCGGTAATAAAGGGAAGGTTAACATCGGTCTCCATCGATGTGGAGAGTTCCATCTTTGCCTTTTCCGCAGCCTCCTTGATTCGCTGAAGGGCCATCCTGTCATTCCTTAAATCTATACCCTGATCTTTTTTGAATTCATTCGCCAGATACTCTATCAGCTTCTGGTCAAAGTCTTCACCTCCAAGGTGTGTGTCCCCATTGGTTGCCTTGACTTCAAAGACACCATCACCCAGTTCGAGTATGGATATATCAAAGGTTCCCCCGCCCAGATCAAATACCGCAATCTTTTCA
>JAUWNZ010000237.1 GCA_030612385.1 Pseudomonadota bacterium
GCTGCTTATGCAAGTCCGTTTGTGGGAAGGCTCGATGATATTTCCCATGATGGCATGGATCTCGTGGAACAGATATTGACTATCTATGACAATTATGGTTTTGAAACCGAGGTCATTGTAGCGAGTGTGAGGCATCCAGTGCATGTTCTCGAAGCCGCCAGGATGGGCGCCGACATCGCTACCATTCCTTTCAAGGTAATAGCTCAGTTAGCGAAACATCCCCTTACCGATGCAGGTATTGAAAAGTTTTTAGCCGATTGGGAAAAGGTTCCTCCGGGGAAAGAATAGTACAATAAATCATGATTATTGATTTCCTTAAAAAGTCATTTGACAGACTACCTATAGAACAGGGAAAGAAAGAGATATTTAATCTTCCCAACAGCATAACCTTATTAAGGATATGTGTTATCCCCGTTCTGTTTTTGATCCTCCTTTCTCCCGGCAGGACATTAAGCCTGCTTATAGCAATTGTGTTCATCATCGCGGCGTTAACAGATTTGTTGGATGGTTATATAGCACGAAGATATGGGATGGTCACCAAGATTGGAAAATTTTTGGATCCCATAGCAGATAAAATTATCGTCAGCACAGCCATGATATTGATGATTCCAATCGGCCACATCCCCGCCTGGATCGTGGCCGTAATTATTATACGGGATATTGCTGTTAATGGTGTAAGAAGTATTGCCTCTTCAGATGACAGTATTGTTTCCGCCAGCAAGCTGGGGAAACAGAAAACCCTGTCTCAAAATATCGCTCTTTCAGCCCTTATAATTCATTATCCATTGTTTGGAATCGATGCCCACCTTGTGGGTATAATTGTCCTCTATATTGCCCTTTTTCTGACTGTCTGGTCAGGTGTGGATTACATTTTGAAGTTTTGCAGATGGACAAACAATGAGTAACATATCAAGGAAGATTGATCATAGTGGACGACAAGCCGACAAAGAGATTGAATGAGCTTGAGAAAGAGAATAAACTCCTTCGCTGTTTCAGAGATATTTCAAAGATACTTGTATCTTCCGATAATGTTGATGAAATTCTGCTGATGACAGTTGAATATCTTGCCCTGTATTTCAACTCTGAGCGGGCGACAATTTTTTTGATAGACGAGAAGAAGAAGGAATTATGGTCGAAGGTTGCTGTCGGGTTGAAGTCGGAAGAGATCAGGATAAGTATTGGTAAGGGTATAGCCGGTCAGGTAGCTATGACCAAGGAGACGATAATTTCCAATAATGTTTATAACGATGGAAGATTCAATCCGGATGTCGATTCAAAAACGGGTTTTGCAACCCGTTCCGTAATTTGCGTGCCAATTTACAATTATGCCGGTAATATGATAGGTGTCGGGGAAATTTTGAATAAGAAGGGCTCAAATTTTACAGATGATGACGTAAATCAATTAAGCCTTCTGCTTCCTCAGATAGCGATTTGTCTTATGAATTCTGTTTTACATGCTTCATTATCTAATCACTTCAACTCTGTGTTACGTGTTCTGGCCGCAAGCATAGATGCACGCGATCCCCTTACAGCAGGACATTCTGAAAGGGTTACTAAATATTCGGTCGGAATCAGCAAAGAGTTAGGATTGCAGGAGAAGGACTGCGAAGTAATTCGCGTGTCTGCATTATTGCATGATTATGGGAAGATAGGCATTGAAGATGCCATTCTAAAGAAATCATCCCGACTGAACAGCATTGAATTTGAAGAAATTAAATCCCATGCTGAGAAGACCAGAAGTATTCTGGAGAAGATAAATTTTGAAGGCATTTATCAGGATGTTCCTGAAATTGCGTCATCCCATCATGAAAAGCTGGATAGAAGTGGCTATCCCAGGGGGCTTTCCGGTAATGAGATTCCATTAGGGGCGAAGATACTTGCTGTAGCGGATGTCTTCGAAGCCCTCACTGCAGTCCGTCATTATCGTAATCCTATTCTTTATGATGAGGCCTTCGCAATTTTGAGAGACGGCGCTGGTAAACACTTTGAGAAGGAAATCGTCGAGGCCTTTATCAGTTACTTTGAAAGAGAATGTTTAAGCAGCTTGTAGCCGTTCACTGCTTGAAACTTGAAATTGTAAATTAGAAATTTGGGAGACCTGTCTGCGTGCGCCTGCCTGTGCCGGCGCCTTTGTATGCATGCGGCACGCACAGGCAGAGATGAAACGAGTTTACGAGTTGGATGTTTACAAACCGGCAGAAGCGTTATCGGCAGATATCGTTAAATAGTCGAGTTGGGGGAAATTACAAACACTTAACTACTTGACTATATCTGCAAGCTGAGATTGTCATCAAGGACAAGTTTTCTGTTGACAACATAGCGCTACTTAATATAGTATTTCCCTTGTCCGGTGGCGGGCGTAGCTCAGCGGTAGAGTGCCACCTTGCCAAGGTGGACGTCGACGGTTCGAATCCGTTCGCCCGCTCCAGAAAAACTTGAAGGCGGCATAGCCAAGTGGTTAAGGCAGCGGTCTGCAAAACCGTTATTCACCGGTTCGAGTCCGGTTGCCGCCTCCATATAAAATCAGAGTACATCTATTCAGGTAGTTATTATCAATTAACATGGCACTATTTTCGCTTGACATATTATAAAACTATGGCATAGGGTAAACTTATATGAGGACCCGGCGATATTGTGGGTCGATTTCGCTCTGAAGGATCATTCCCTTTGCCAGAGTGGCGACCTGAGGTGTTGGATCATTATAGAAATTTTTTAAAAGGAGGTTAGCATTTTGGCAAACGGGGTTGTA
>JAUWNZ010000234.1 GCA_030612385.1 Pseudomonadota bacterium
GTCACTACAATAGGAGGCGGCAAAATTTTAGACCCTCTTGCCTGCAAACATAAAAGACATTCCGACAGGACAAAATCGGATTTCAACCTGCTGCAAGACGGCACCGATCCGGAAAAAACGGGCATAATCATCGATCGTGTAGATCTTAACGGGATCACCCTCCCGGAGCTTGTAGTGAGAACGGGTATCAACCCGAACAGGCTTGACGGGATTCTCAGGGAGATGTCTTCAAAAAGACAGGTAATAACGCTGAACAGAGATGCCGTCAGCATTGTTTCCTCCACTGCGTACAGAGGACTCCAGGAAAAAATCCTCTTAGAAATAAAAGCTTACCACAAAAAATTTCCCCTTCAGGAGGGACTTCTCAAGGAAGAGCTGCGGACGGAGGTGGGACGGTTTATCGACTCAGGACTCTTCAACATGGCGATTTCCGACCTTGAGAAAACGGGAAAAATAGTGACGGATAAGAAAAATGTCAGGATTGCGGATCACGCTGTTAATCTCGACGGGAAACTCATGGGGCTGAGGGAAGAGACAGAAAAAATCTATCTGGAAACAGGGCTTACACCCCCATCAACAAAAGAGTTGCCGGCAAGATTCAAGGAGGGAGGAGATCAGATCGAAACGGTCATGAAAGTTATGTTAAACGAAGGGGTGCTTATAAAAGTAAGCGAAGGCATGTGCTTTCACAAAGACATAGTGAGCAAACTCAGGAAAGATTATAGAAATCTACTTCAGAAGGATGGAAAGTCCACACCGGCAAGCTTCAAAGATATGACGGGACTCTCTCGAAAATTTATCATACCACTTATGGAATACTTTGACAGGACACGGCTTACCATAAGGGTGGGCGATCACCGTGTGCTGAGAGAAAGGAAAGAGCAATGAGAGAAACGAGTGTCAAGGAAAACTATTTCGAGATGAAGAATGTCTTCATTAAAGATATATGTGCGGGAGACATTGTCGGCGACATATTCCTCGTTGCTGAGAAAAACATGGCCACATCCCAGAAAGGTTCTCTTTACCTTAATATTCGCCTCAAAGACCGGACGGGAGAGATAGAGGGGAGGATATGGAACAACGCCGCCGAATTAAGCAGGGTTTTCAACAAAGGGGATTTTATTCGCATCCGGTCCAGGGCTGTAAGTTATAGAGACAAGCTTCAACTCTCGATCTCGGAAGTAAGAAAGAGCGAGGATGCCATGATAGATCCTTGTGACTTTTTACCTGCTTCAGCCTCAGACATTGACGGGATGTTTGAAGACCTGATGGGGTTTGTCAAGAAGGTCGATACTCCCTGTCTGAAAGAGCTGTTGCATGAATTTTTTGAGGATGAAGATATAGCAGGTCGATTCAAAAAAGCCCCTGCGGCCAAGGGGCTCCACCATGCTTATATAGGCGGTCTTTTAGAACATACCCTCTCTGTAACACGTCTGATCGACATGGCCGCAGACCATTACAAGGGAGCAAACAGAGATATTCTTATTGCCGGTGGTATTCTTCACGATATAGGAAAGATATACGAATTATCCTTTGACAAAATGATCGATTATACCGATAAGGGAAGACTTATAGGGCATATCGTAATGGGCGTGGAGGTGCTGGATACAAAAATAGCCAACATCGAAAATTTCCCTGAACAACTCGCCATGGAGCTGAGGCATATTTTATTAAGCCACCATGGCATACTTGAATATGGATCCCCAAAGCGGCCCAAGACATTAGAGGCACTGATTGTCCACTTTGCCGATGACCTTGACGCCAAGGTGAACGCATTTCAGGAGTTTATAGAGAAAAACAACGATGACACGGACTGGACGCCATTTCACAGGCTCTTTGAAAGATACATTTACAAGGGGAAGTGAACATCGAATGTTGAATGGGAAAATTGGGGAAAAATGAGAAATGCAGGGTATTTTTTCATTTTACGTTTTTTATTTTAAAATTCAATATTTACATTAATAAGTTTGTAGGGTGGATTAAGCGGAGCGAATCCACCGAAAGCTATCAACAGTAAACCATGGACCTGGAACCAATTGATGACCGCTTCTGTAATCCTAAGCTAACTGTTTTGTCATCTCTGCGGTCTCTGCGGTGAATGGATACAGGCTAATATTTCCTCTCTCCAAAAATAGCTCTCCCTACCCTTACTATAGTGGCACCTTCCTCAACTGCCACCCCGTAGTCACCTGACATTCCCATGGAAAGTTCGCTCATCTCGATATTTGGTATATTCTCTTCAAGAATACTGTCTCTCAGTTCCCTGAGGGACGCAAAATAAGGCCTTGCCTCCTCAGGATCATCAAACCAGGGCGGCATGGTCATAAGCCCTTGAATAGAAAGATTCTCAAGGGCAGAAACCCCCCTTACAAGGCTTATGGCATCCTCGCTTCCGACTCCGTCCTTGGTCTCTTCCCCGCTTACGTTTACCTCTATAAGTATCCTGATTATGCGCCCCATTGCCCCGGACCTTTTGTCTAACTCTCCGGCCAGGTTCAACCTGTCAACAGAATGAATCATATCGAAAAGCCTGACGGCGTACCTGGCCTTGTTGGACTGAAGGTGTCCTATCATGTGCCACTCCAGGGTCTTTCCCATCTTCTCGATTTTTCTCCTTGCCTCCTGGACATAATTCTCGCCTATTATATCAACCCCGGCCTCGATGGCTTCCATGACTCTGTCATCATCCACAGTCTTTGTGACAGCCATAAGCCTCACATCGGAAGCCCTTCGCCCCGATTTCAAGGCGGCTTTTTCAATGTCCCCCCTTATTCTTCTTATATTATCCCTCACC
>JAUWNZ010000177.1 GCA_030612385.1 Pseudomonadota bacterium
AAAGAGAATGGAGACCTGAAGGTCTCCGCTACATGGGATTCATGTATACTCTACTCGACTGAGGCGCTTTGGCGGAGAAACAGCAGATTTTTGCATCAAACATGACTTCAAAGTGTGCAGTATTCCCGCTTTTCCTAACAGCCTTCAGTCTATACACCTGAGTAGTTACTGACTTTGTTGATTTAATCCCCAACAGGTCAAAACAAGATTTAACCTGCTGAATATACAAGAAATAAACGAAAATAATGCTTGACTTGTATGGGCGTATAAAGTACAGTAACACACTGATAATATTTACATATCCTATTATTTATGAGGTTGCCATGTTTCGTCTAACAAGTACCCAATCATCTTTTTTCGAGGCTGACTATTACTTCGCAGATATCCTTTCTAAAGACGACTGGAGTTTCATTTTCAAAGAAAGAGTGCTGCCCCTTATTGACGAAGAAAAATTTCGTCATCTGTATTCCGAAACCGAAGGAAGACCAAATGCTTCTATAAAGACAATGATATCCCTGTTAATCTTCATGGGCAATGAAAAATTGACATGGCGCGCCGGCGAATACTTGTTTCTCAGACGTATCGATTAGTTGTATCAGTTCAATAAATAGGGGCAAATCCAGACACGTAGCCGCCTCCATCTTCTGGAAGCGGGGTTTGGGCGTAGAGGTTACGCCTTCGAGCTTTGCACAGCCCCTGTAGCGGAGACCTTCAGGTCTCCACATTCACGTAACACAGTATGACTGAAGCACATGGAAGGCTGAAGCCTTCCGCTACATGCTTCTGCCATATGCCTTCCGCTATTCATTGAGCTGATACAAATCTCCCTCTCTTTCAAATCCGAAACAAACCCCTTGCTTTTTTCCATAAGGTATAGCATTTTTATTATTAAGCTTCTCTTGAAAAGATATCGGCTATATTAATATTCTTCTAATATTTCACCATAACCTACAACCCGCTTATCCATCATGAAGATCGTTTTAGTCTTTCCGCCTTTTTATCTCGAGTCTATGTATAACCTTCCGCCACTGGGTCTGATCAACCTGGCTACAGCGCTCAAAGATACGCCGCACGAAGTGGTCATTATGGATTTTGTCCTGTATCTTCGCAAGGGAAAGCTGGGATTGGGGAAAGACATATATGACGATTGCGCCGGTATGATATTGGAGCAGGAGCCGGATCTGGTCGGCTTTTCCGCTCAGTGCGCCACCTATCCTCCGGTGATACAAATTGCAGGAAGGATCAAGGCGAGAAGGCCTCAAGCCTTAACCGTCATCGGAGGACATAATGCCTCCTTCGCGGACAGGTTGACCCTTGAAAGATATCACTGGATCGATGCCATTATTCGCGGGGAAGGTGAGATTACCTTCAGGAAACTAATTAAGGCTTATGATAGTGGTTATAGCGAGAAAGGGATAGAGGGAGTAACCTATCGAAGAGGAAACGAGATAATCAGAAATAAAGATCGGACGCTTATTCAGGATCTTGATATGTTGCCCTTGCCTGATTACACCTTTACACCCCCTTTTTCAGAATATCGCGATGCCTGCGACCTGCCGAGGAGTATCGCTATCTTAGAGGTTGGGAGAGGATGTCCTCACCGCTGCATCTATTGCTCGGAATCAATATTCTGGAGGCGCAGGCCAAGAAATTTTTCAGTAGATCGTCTAACGAAGGAGATGCACTATCTCCACACAAATTCAGGCGCCGAATGTTTTCTCCTGGCATACGATCAGTTCACCGCCAAAAAGGGGTTTGTGGAGGCGTTTTGCCGAAGAGTGATAGAAGAGAGATTAAACCACATCCCGTGGTACTGTATATCCAGGCTCGACACTGTGGATGCATCCCTCCTCAAGTTGATGAGGGATGCAGGATGCGAATCGATGTGTTATGGCATCGATTCCGGGTCAAAAAGGACACTAACATTTATTCGTAAAAACATTGACGAAAAACTCCTGTACCAGCGCGTTAGGGAAACAACGGAGCAGGAGATCATCCCCACCTTAAGCTTTGTTATCGGATTCCCGGAGGAAGAGAAGGAGGATATCGATGCCACCTTGACCCTTGCTCTCAAGACAGGGGCGCTGGGCAATATAAACCCCTTAATCCAGATGCCGACTGTGCTGCCGGGAACAGACCTGTGTAAAGAATATGGCGGCCGCCTGTCGCGGGAGGTTGACACCTACTTTTCCCTGGGGATAGGATTTGATAATGGGAAACGACTCCATGGCGATGAAGGATTGATCAACAAAGATCCTCTGATCTATAGCAGTTTTTACAACCTTCCCTGTAATGGCCATTCATCTGCGGAGTTAAACCTCATCGCCTCCTATTTTCCGTTAATGGTAAATTTCTATGCAAAGACCTGTTTATTGCTGACCATTGGGCGTCGGAAATCAACCTCGGCCCTTTTCTTTGAGTGGCTCTACTGGCTTACTGCACGATTAAAGAGGGATCAACCCACACTCTGTCCGCAGGATTGTTACCGTCACTTCACGACCTTTGTCCATAAAGTCTTACAAAATAAAAAAAAGGGGTATCTAAAGCATCTCCCCGACATCCTGAAATACGAGACCCTCGGCCTTGAGGCGGGGAAAAGCAGTGTGCCGGCAACCGGTTTCCATATCGATCTCAACAAGATTCAAGGGTTCACGCCCCGGAAGAGCGAGGGGATAGTCATCGGGGAATTCGATTTTGAGATCCCCCTGCTCATAAGAGATTTTAAGGCAGGCATTTTCATGAAGGACTACCAGCCGAGGGAGACCATCCTCGTATTCAGGCATGAAGGAGAACAGTTGGAAGTCACAGAGATAAACGACTTCGGCAGCGATTTTTTAAACCTCTGCGATGGGAGGAGGACATTGCCCGCCATTTCCGATGCGCTCTATCCATGCTGCGAATCCGGTATGAGTCCCGGCAGTTTCTTTGAATCGTGTCTAAAAGCGGCCCAGGTACTGGGCCGGATGGGACTTCTTGAACCTGGTGACGTAACCGTTCACCGCAGAGAACGCTGAAAGTTGACAAAACAGCTAAATAGGATTACAGAAGTGGTTATCTATAGGCGGGTGGAATGGACAAACTTGTTTGTCCGTGCGTAACTATTAAGCTGTGGGCTATCAACTGGGTTGAAGCTCAAAACCCAAAACCTTTCTCTGCGCTCTCTGCGAGCTCTGCGGTGAATACTTATGAAAAACTCATGTCCCCTGACAACAGAAAAGGCATTGAAAATTACCCCTGAGTTCCTTCCCTCAGGGAGAAGTCAAAAACAAAAGGTAAATCTCCTTGAGTGAGAAGGCTTATGGTAAATTTTAGATGAAAGGAGGTGAAAAATATGTTGAAAGTGAAGAAGGTAGAGAGAAAGGTTTCCTATGCATCCAGTTGCCACGCGCCGTCATGCCACGCGCCGTCATGTCACGCGCCGTCATGTCATGCACCGTCATGTCATGCACCGTCATAGACATAGGAAAGAAATTTCAGTAACCTGAAGTGGGGGGTGGCAAGCCCCCCATTTCCAGATTGTAAATACTCAGCCACAGATTCACACAGATGAACGCAGATATGTTTAAATACAAAGAAATCGCGTGACTATACAGGTGGGTAGGCTGAAGGCTGTTAGTCTATTAATTGTAAAGTTCTTGCCTGCCTGTGCCGGCACGGCAGACA
>JAUWNZ010000319.1 GCA_030612385.1 Pseudomonadota bacterium
GGTATCGATGCCCTCAAAGCGAACGGAGTTACTGCGGTGGTAGCCTCTGCGACTGCCGGTACGGCAATGGCGTGGTACGCAATTTTCAATGGCCTGGGTCGTATTGTCTGGGGAACAGTCTCAGATAAGATTGGGCGCAAGGTTGCTATCTTCCTTATGTGCCTGTTCCAGGGAATCATAATGCTTCTCTTTTACAAAATGGGGGGAGTCGCTTCAATGTTCATTCTTGGAGCATGTATCATCGGGTTCAACTTCGGAGGCAACTTTGCCCTCTTCCCGGCAATTACTGCTGATTACTTCGGCAATAAAAACGTGGGGCTTAACTATGGATATATTTTTGTATCTTACGGTATCGCCGGTGTTATTGGTCCGCAGATTGCGGGATTCTTTAAGGATGCGGCAAAAGGGAGCTCTGATCCCTCGATATGGGTCACGCCTTTTATCATTGCCGGGGTTGCCTGCCTGTTAGGCGCGGCCATAACCCTGATATCAAAACCTCCCAGGAAAGCATAGATTCAAAATCAGGTAACTGTTCGCGGGTTTAAAAGGGAAAAAAGCTGGGAGCAAAAAGCTCTCAGCCCTATGCTCAAAAATAGAATTGCAGGTTCACCTCCAACCCTGACCTGTGAGTGGTTGTGCAAGTCTCTCGATTCAGAATAAGATTGTGTAATGTGCTATTCTATGCCGCCGGTGAACAAGAAAGGAGAGGATCGGATGAATATAGGAGACTTGGTAATCATAGACAATCCGAAACATTCCTATCACGGTAAGAGAGGGAAAATTGTTGGGGTGAGGGGCAACAGAACTCCGGTAGACCCATGGTTTCTGGTGTATGTCATTATGCGTGGAAGAAGTTTTCTGGTGCCAAAATCCATGCTGAAGATAGTCGAGGCAAGAACGGATAAAAATGAAATATTGATATGGCCTCTAAACGGTGAAATAATGAAAAGAGACGGTAAGCGTTCACCGCAGAAAAACGATTCTTCTAAGCCAAGAGCTAAGGTCGTTTCGCTCTAATGTTAAATTTTTCGTATCGGAAGATGAAATCATGTCATTTATTGGTCGATTCGTTTCCGGCAATCAGCCAATTGTCCAACTTTTAGAAGAAAACGTATTGAATCCATAATCATGGAAGGAGGTATAAAATGTACTTCGCAAAAGAAGTGTTGGATCAATCCGGCACACTAAGAAAGAAATGGGAAGATGAAGTTCGAAAAGGCCTGGAAAAAAGACCCGAGCAGAAGAAACGTTTCTCTACAGTATCGGACCTGGAAATCGAGAGGATATACGGCCCCGAGGACGTCAAAGATATGGACTTTGAGCGGGACATCTCCTACCCTGGTCAATTTCCTTACCTGCGTGGCAACCAGGTCACCGGATACCGTGGGAAATATTGGACTTTCAGGATGTTTTCCGGTATGGGCAGCGCAGCAGATACCAACGAACGGTGGCACCTGCTGCTGAAACAGGGACAGACAGGTCTG
>JAUWNZ010000210.1 GCA_030612385.1 Pseudomonadota bacterium
AGTGTTGGTTTCGATCCACGGTAAGCGTTCACCGAACATTGAAATTAGAAATTAGAAATTGGAAATTCACCCTTCATGCTTTTGTACTGCGCGACTGAGCTCACGCCGAAGCCTGTCAACTCGTAAATTCGTTTCATCTCTACCCAATTTCTAATTTCCAATTTCAAGTCGTGAATGGCTAAGACTCACAATCACTTTTACATACCGGAGTTTGCCCCTGTTTATTGAGCTATTACGAAATATCTTTCTGCTTTTCTACACATAGTCCATATCCGGTAAGGACAATATATGAGGCGTTTTCATAGACAGATTCCAGAAATCCATCACCAGGCTCATTATATACTTCATAAAAACTTCCAAGAATAATATTTGTGATTTCTTTGCATTTAAACCTGTCTGCGTTCATCTGTGTGAATCTGTGGCTGAATAGTTACGATTAAATAAGGTAATCGTTCACGGATTCAGTTTATCCTGTCAAAAAAACAGATGAACTATTATCTGATTCCAAAGCCTTCAAATGCCCCGGTAAAGAGTTCCTCTTTGACTTCGATCTCCGTTACTGAGGCGAAGCCCGGGCCTTTCCTGCACCAGTCAATTAAGGCGTTGACGTTATCTTCTTTTCCTTCGATGACCACCTCAACCCTCCCGTCCGGAAGGTTCCTCACCCAGCCCGTCAGGTTGAGATGAGAAGCGTTATTTTTTGTTTCCGCCCGATAGAAGACACCCTGCACTCTGCCGGAGATAAAGACATGTACTCGTTTCATAGATACCAATTCTTTAACAGGTGCTGAAATAGAAATCTCGTTTAAGTTCCGCTTTTCATAGCATTTTCAAACGTTTTCTTTACTTTTTTAAGCTCGGCATTTGCTTTTTTTGCTTCTCTTTCGGCAATGTCAAGTTTCTTAATCATATCTGGATATTTCGATTGTCTAACCCAATTCTGAACTTCCGCCAACTCTTTTTCCTGATCTCTGTTAAACAACATATCCTTTTCATTTCGTAGTAACGCAAGCTTGTGCTTACAAAATTTCCCCCATTCTCCTGCTGGACAATCACAAAATATACTTAATTTACCTTCTTTAATGATGAAATGAACAGAATATGAATTAATGCCATCGCTACTTTTCGCAAATAGTTTCTTTTCCATAAGCATTGATTAAGCCCCCGTCTTGTTTTAACTTTCTTTAAGTATTTAAATCTCCTTTCGCTGCACTTATCTTTTTGATAAATCTAAAACTTGCTTCAGGCGTTTTCAAAACTCACCTTCCGGTCTCAAACAGCTGGAAATGCTTTTCTTCCGCTTCGCCAAGATTTCTTGTTAACAAGTATTGTAATGGCCGCTCAAAAAAATTTAGTACAATCAAAAGTGACAGTCTCGTAAAAAGTCAAAATACACACAATTTTGTCATTCCCGTGAAAACGGGAATCCAGTCTTTTCAAGTACTTAGCCTTCTATGGATTCCCGCCTACGCGGGAATGACAGACTTTTTACGAGTCCATCAAAAGTCAAAGGAATGTTGTATCGCATCCGCTTTTTTTATTAGTTCTAATAACCCTTCTTCATCTAAAATTGTAATGCCCAAGTTTTGTGCTTTAGTCATCTTGCTGCCGGGATTTTCTCCGGCAACGACATAATCGGTTATCTTTGAAACACTTTCAGATACTTTACCACCATATTCTTCTATTCGAGCTTTAGCCTCATTTCTTGTTAGATGGGGCAGAGTACCTGTTAGAACAAAAGATTTCACCCTGATTACTGACTCATATTTGGAAGTCTTGGCTTCAGCTTCATCAATGTGCAACCCAAGTTCTTTCAATTGATCGATAACTTTAATGTTTTTGGGGTTATTAAAGAAATCAAAAACATTTTGAGCTATTTCAGTTGTAACCCCTTCGACGTCCAAAAGGGAGTCTATATCTGCCTTTTCAATACTTTCCAGTTTAGCGAAATGCTTGGCAATGTTTTGTGCTTTAGCTTCGGCTACATTTTTTATGCCTTCCCATTTGATTTTATCTTCTTTTTTGCTCAGCCACTCGATAAATTTTGCCAGCGTTGTTTTCTTGATATCGTCAATTATTAAACCCTCTTTCCAGCGAATTCCCGATGATAACAGTGCCTGAATGACCTGACGATTATGGGTGTCATTTAAAAAGTGATAGATAGAATCGGCTATTTCTGATCCAATGCCAAGAATATACATTAGAGTTTTTCTTTCGGCTACCATCAATTTAGGAAGATCGCCGAAAAAGCGAGAAAGGTCTTTTGATGTAGTATCACCAACTCCAAGGATCCCAAGAGCATATATAAATCGATCAAGTGTTGTATCTTTGCTGTCTTCAATAGCATTGATTATATTTGACGCTGATAATTCTGCCATCCCATCTAAATTTGCAATTGATTCACTGTCCAGTTTGTACAAATCAGCTGGTGTTTTAATTAATTCTCTGTCGACCAGCTGATTTGCCAGTTGTATTCCTATGCCTTCTATGTCCATCGCATTCCTTGACGCGAAATGAATGATTGCACCTTTGCGTTGGGCAGAACATGAAAGCCCACCAATACAATAAGCCACTCCCTCCTCTTTGCCGACCTTCTTTTTTTTATGTAATTTGACGACCTTCGAACCACATATAGGGCAGGTATCAGGTATCCTGAATACCTTTTCGCTCCCATTCCTCTTTGATGTTATAACCTTTACAATCTCCGGTATCACATCACCGGCGCGCTGGATTATTACCGTGTCTCCTGTCCGGATGTCTTTTTTGTCTATCTCATCCTGGTTGTGGAGGGTAGCCCGGCTGACCATCACACCGCCCACACGGACCGGTCTCATCAGGGCCACTGGCGTGAGCGCTCCTGTGCGCCCGACCTGCACTTTTATATCTTCGATTATTGTTGTTTCCTGAACCGCCGGAAATTTGAATGCAATGGCCCAGCGGGGACTTCTCGAGACGGCCCCAAGGCGTTCTTGAGTATCAAGGAAATCCACCTTTATAACAACGCCATCTATCTCGTAAGGGAGTTCATGCCTGATATGAACCATTTCACGATGGTACTCCATGCATTCGTGAATATCTTTTGCCCGTCTGATATAAGGATTTACCTTAAACCCCCATTCCTGGA
>JAUWNZ010000087.1 GCA_030612385.1 Pseudomonadota bacterium
GATAGAGCTGTGTCCCATCCCGAAAACAATATTTCGGTTTGACATCCTGGCCTTTTCAACTTCCTGCCTTGCCTTTTTCCTCAACTCATCTACAGGCATGGGATCCCGACTGATACGGGCATAGGCAGCGGATATAGTCTCCGGAGTCAGGACTCTCGCGCCCTTCAGGGTATTTGAATCAGCGCTCGACGACATGCTCTCTTTTATGATTTCATAATCTATATTGTATCCTGCAAGAATGATGTTCAATGTGGAATATCTCCTCTTTATAGGTTGTTTAGGCTGAAGGCTATTAGTCCCTTAGTTGTAAAATTCTTGCAAAAATGGCAAAAGAATTCAGTTGTAGGTTGAGTTGAGGTACGAAACCCAACAAAAAGCTTTGAGCTTTTAGCCTGAGTAGTTATACACGGACAAACGAGTTTGTCCATGCCACCAGTCTGTTTATTGAGAAGCTGCCTTTTGACTTTGACGACAACGCTTTTTTATTGTATTATCACATAACACTTGAAACTTGAAATTGGAAAGTAGAAATTTGGAAGAGATGAAACAATTCTATAATCTTTACAATCATGGGTTCATAAAGGTCGCAGTCTGTATACCGGAGGTAAAGGTTGCCGACACAAAATTTAATGCCGCAAGAACGGTTGAACTTGCGAAGAAAGCTGCTGAAAATAATGCCATTTTTGCCATCTTTCCTGAGCTGGGGATTTCTGCCTATTCCAACGAAGATCTCTTTCACCAGGATGCTCTTTTGCGGAGCGTCTTGGACTCTCTGGAATATATTATCGATGCCACCAAAGATTTAAATCTGACTATGGTTATCGGAGCGCCCCTGCAGGTCGACTCTCTCCTGTTTAACTGCGGGCTTGTGCTTTACGGGGGAAAGATTTTAGGAATTGCAGTCAAATCATATCTTCCAAACTACCGGGAATTTTACGAAGGCCGCCAGTTCAGCCCTGCCGAGGAAGCGCTTTCAGAGACGGTTGGTCTCTGCGGTCAGGAGGATATTCCCTTCGGAGCGAATATTATATTTGATGTAAAGAATATCAAACATCTTAAATTTTTTCTTGAAATATGTGAGGATGTATGGGTTCCCGTACCGCCATCCAGCTTTGCGGCGATGGCAGGGGCTACTGTCACAGGAAATCTATCCGCATCGAACATAACCCTGACAAAATCTGAATACCGCCACAGTCTTGCTTCAAACCAGTCAGCGCGCTGCGTATCGGCATATCTATACGCGGCTGCAGGACCGGGTGAATCAACCACCGACCTTGCATGGGATGGACATGCCATGATCTATGAGAATGGCAACCTGCTGGCAGAGTCCATACGATTTTCACAGAAACCTCAGATTGTTTATGCGGATCTCGATATGGACCGTCTCGCTCAGGACAGGATGCGGCTGACCAGTTTTGGCCAGAACGCCAGGACACACAGATCCAGACTTAAAAACTTTCGCAAGGTTTCCTTTTCTGTAAGTATCCCCTGTGATCGTATATTGCTGGCAAGAGAATATCCCAGGTTTCCGTATATTCCTGCGGATCCGGCCAAACGTGATGAGCGCTGTTACGAGGCATATAACATCCAGGTTCAGGGTCTGACAAAAAGGTTGAAGTCCTCCGGTATCCGAAATGTCGTGATCGGGATATCGGGAGGTCTTGATTCCACACATGCCCTGATCGTGGCGGCCGGATCCATGGATATCTTAAATCTGCCGCGATCCAGCATCATGGCCTATACGATGCCGGGTTTTGCGACAACGAACAAGACTTATACCAGCGCGGTCAGGTTAATGAAGGCCCTAGGGGTGGAAGCCAATGAGATTGACATTAAAGATAGTTGTATGCAGATGTTCAGGGATATCGGTCATCCATTCGCGGAGGGGAAAGAACTTTACGATATTACATTCGAGAATGTGCAGGCCGGAGAACGCACCTCCCATCTCTTTCGCATCGCCAATCTGAGAGAGGCGCTGGTGATCGGAACAGGAGACCTCAGTGAGCTGGCCCTTGGCTGGTGTACCTACGGCGTCGGCGACCACATGTCCCATTATAATGTTAATGTCAGCGTTCCGAAGACCCTGATCCAGTATCTGATCCGCTGGGTAGCCCTGTCAGGCCGGTTTGATCGGGAGGCATCAAAGATACTTATTGATATACTCGAAACTGAAATCAGCCCGGAACTGATCCCCGGCAAAAATGGAGATCAGCCCACGCAGAAGACCGAATCGGTAATAGGCCCCTACGAACTCCAGGACTTTAATAATTTCTATATCACCCGGTTTGGCTACCTACCAACCAAAATCGCATTTATGGAGTACTGCGCATGGAGAGATAAGAAAAGTGGACTCTGGCCGGACATGCCTGAATACAGAAAAAATGAGTACACGATCGGAGAGATTAAACACTGGCTTAAGGTTTATCTCTTCAGATTCTTTAAGATCAGCCAGTTTAAACGCTCCTGCATACCCAATGGACCTAAGGTAGGATCCGGCGGCTCTCTTTCTCCAAGGGGCGATTACAGGGCTCCAAGTGACAGCGAAGCCACGGTCTGGCTTGAAAATGCAGAAAAGATACCTGAAAGGGGAGATTGAAGAGATGCAAAGAGAATCTTACCGTGATTTTGATGCCACGGAACTCTACTGTCCTAAATGCAAGAGGTCGGTCCCCGTTAGAAAAAGACTCCTTCTAATTCTTCAAAATGGGGATAAATACGATTATACCTGTGCCTACTGCGGAACTTCGGTTGGCAATAAGGTGGTTATCGAGAAAGATAATACGAGGTTGTTCATCTGACTGGTAGCCGTTCACGGCTACCATCGGTTATACCCATTGAGAAAGCCTTTCTGACATGAAAGAAGATTATTTATGGCCAGGTTATTGTGGAAACCATCGGAAGAAAGGATAAAAAGTACAAATATGTACAGGTTTATGGGTTTTATTAATGAAAAGTATCACCGGAATTTTACCGAATATGACCCTTTTTACCGGTGGTCCATTGAAAATATCCCGGATTTCTGGGCATCCATGTGGGAGTTTGCCGGGATTAAGGCATCAAAATCTTACGATGAAGTTATCGATGATGTCACCAGAATGCCTGGTGCCAGGTGGTTCTCCGGCGCCAGGCTCAATTTTGCGGAAAACCTCCTTCGATACAGAGATGATCAGGTGGCCTTGATATTCAAAGGGGAATCCCCGGATGTCAGAAAAATGACCTATGCCGATCTCTATGATGAAGTGGCCGGCGTTGCAAAGTCTTTAAGGGAGGCGGGCGTTCAGGTGGGTGACAGAGTTGTCGGTTTTATGCCCAATATGCCGGAGACGATCATCGCCATGTTAGCCGCCACAAGTATAGGCGCAACATGGTCTTCCTGCTCCCCTGATTTTGGGATCAAGGGGGTGCTCGATCGGTTTGGACAGATCAAGCCCAGGGTTTTATTCTCGGCTGACGGATATTCATTCAAAGGGCGGAGCTTTAATTCTCTCGAGCGTGTCTCTGTTATCCTGAAAGAACTGCCGACCATTGAAAAGGTGGTGGTGGTTCCCTATACCAAACAAAATCCGGATATCAGCGGTGTGCCGAATGCTATACTTTACGGGGATTTCAAATCTTCTGAACCAAACCTGAAGATCGACTTCGAGCAACTGCCCTTTGATCATCCTCTTTATGTTATGTACACCTCCGGAACCACAGGCCTTCCCAAATGCATGGTCCAGAGCGCCGGGGGGATTCTCATCAATCAGTTGAAAGAGCTTATGCTGCACACGGATCTAAAACGAGAGGACACCATATTTTACTTTACCACCTGCGGCTGGATGATGTGGAACTGGCTGGCAGCTTCCCTCGGAGTGGGAGCTTCTCTTGTTCTCTTTGATGGAAATCCGTTCCACCCTGATCCGGCAGCGCTGTGGAGACTGGCCCAGGATGAAAAAATCACTGTCTTCGGAACAAGCGCCGGCTACATTACCGCCCTTCAAAACGCAGGGGTAAAGCCCGGCAGGGAGTATGATCTTACTCCTTTAAAAGCCGTGCTTTCAACAGGATCTCCCCTTTCAGAGGAAAATTTCGAGTTTGTTTACAGGGATATCAAAGAGGATATTCAACTTGCCTCCATCTCAGGAGGCTCGGATATAAATGGCTGCTTTGCCCTTGGAAACCCCATGGGACCTGTCTATGCAGGCGAATTGCAGTGCAGAGGACTGGCAATGGATGTCAATGCCTTCGATGAAAACGGGAAATCGGTCATCAACCGGCAGGGTGAGCTGGTTTGCGCCGCGTCGTCACCATCCATGCCTATCTACTTCTGGGATGACCCTGACAATGAGAAATATCACAACGCCTACTTTGATGTCTATCCCAATATCTGGAGGCATGGAGACTTTATGACTGTTAATGATCGAGGCGGCGTGGTGATTCACGGGAGGTCGGATGCGACACTGAAACCCGGCGGGGTGCGGATCGGGACTGCCGATATCTACCGCCAGGTGGAACAGTTGAAAGAGATAGAGGACAGCCTGGTTGTGGGACAGAGCTGGAAAAATGATGTCCGCGTTATCCTTTTTGTCCAGTTGGCTGAAGGCTTCGATCTTACCGAGGACATGAAAAAGAATATCCAAAAGACCATTCGCGCCAACGCTTCCCCCCGGCACGTGCCTGCCAAGATTATCGCAGTACCGGAAATTCCCTATACACTCAACATGAAAAAGGTCGAACTGGCGGTCAAAAAGATTATTCATAATCAGCCCGTGCTCAATAAAGATGCTCTCCGAAACCCGGAAGTATTGGATTATTACGCAAATTTAAAGGAACTCCAGGAAGATTAAAAAAGGTTCACGGTTCACGGTTGATCGTTTTTTAGCCACTGAACCGTGAACCTAAGTAGTTAGTGCCTGAATGAAAACCCTGAAATATGGTTTTTCGATTTTGTCT
This sequence comes from Pseudomonadota bacterium, assembly GCA_030612385.1. Classification (GTDB taxonomy): domain Bacteria; phylum Desulfobacterota; class Syntrophia; order Syntrophales; family JADFWA01; genus JAUWNZ01. The sequence continues at coordinate 4,933 of JAUWNZ010000087.1, forward strand.
GGGAAATTCAAACTCGTTGAGATTGTTTTCTTTTTTTAACTCAAAACTCGAAACACAAGACTCTAAACAGTGCCTGAACGAGATTTTCGTTCAGGCACGAGTTACAGTTTTTCAATTATTCTCTTCAGTTCACCTGTAACCGTTTTTTGGTCGCCGCCTTTGACTAAATATGGTTTACCGATATGCACGGATGCCGCTCCCCGCTTCGGAAATGACGCATCAGGCGGCAATATATCGAATATTCTCCTCAACCGAAGAGGAACAACCGGAACCCTGATGCCGAGGGCGAGATGAAGTGAAATGGACAAACTCGCCTGCCTGTGCGTGCCCGCACGCAGACAGGTTTGTCCGTGCGGAACCACCCAATAAATAGCACAGCCGGTCAAGTATACCGCCCTATGCTCAAAAACAGTTATGAGTTAAACCCGAAACTAAAACGGTGGAATCTGAACCTGTGAGCGATTACTTAAAATGCAACATTATCATCCAAAGAAAGTATTTCATAGAAGGCGCAAGAAAACAGAACACTTAGAAAAGATGAAGCCGGAAGCAGACTATGCGCTTCATAACATCTTTTCAAGAATCGGAAAGCCTTCTCACTCTTCTTTCGTTCCGGATCCATTTCAATTAAATGCGCTGGAGGCTGTAAAGAGCGCCGACTGTCTCGTTATTGCGCCCACAGGATCGGGGAAGACCTGGATTGCGCAGGAGGCTATCTCTCATGTCTTTGAAAGAGGAGGCCGCTGCTGGTATGCGTCTCCTCTAAAGGCTCTGACCAATTCCAAGTGGGTGGAGTTTGGGCATCGTTTCCGGAGCGAGAATGTCGGTATTCTGACTGGTGATACGAAGGAGAACACAGATGCGCCGATAGTGGTTGGAACAACGGAAATCCTGAGGAATCAATTATATGAC
>JAUWNZ010000293.1 GCA_030612385.1 Pseudomonadota bacterium
TTCGCTACTCAGAATTACTATTCCAGCGGTCTCTGCCTGCAATAATTCAAGTTTCTCATGTTCTTCACGATGGCGTTCGTGAACACGTTTTGAAATTTCACTGTAAATCTCTGTGCCTGTGATCTGTTCAAGGATTGGAGCTCTATCATCCGGCGCTGCCTGAAGAAATGCTGCAAACCCTCCCTGAGCAAGCAGCATGGATCGAGTGAAACGATCAAAATCCATTCCTGTTCGAGCCTCGATGGCTGCCGCCGCTTCCCGTTTTTTTGACTCCAATATCCGGCCGCTGACAGCATCTGAAATCTCATGTCTTGAGTCAACAAGGTTGCCGTCGGCCTTTTTACGGGCCTTGTGCTGACTCCAATAGCATCGGAATCGACCGGCCTGCGTTTCAAAGGTCACTTCAGCAAAACACTCACCGGTCTGCCGGGACATAATCTCATTGCTGCTTTTGTTAATCGATTTTAATCGCGGTGTTCTGCCGTAAAGCGCAAGACAGATGGCATCGAGAATGGTGGACTTGCCTGCGCCGGTAGGGCCTGTAATTGCAAAGATTCCATCAGAGACATACTCGGGATTTGTGAAGTCTATGAACCACTTACCGCTAAGTGAATTGAGGTTTTTGAATTTAAGCTCAAGGATTCTCATGAGCAACCTTTCTATTCCGCATTTGCATCTTCCTCCTGCATCATCTGAATCGTTTCCTTATATGATTGAATCAGAGCCGGGCGTTCATCCTCCAGCACCTCATAAGTATTTAGACAACGGATAAAGACATCGTTTACATCCAGGTCGTCGAGCGTCTCATCTTTGCAGGTTTGACCTATTACCCGTTCAAGGAGACGCTTGTTTTTTGTCAGTCGGACCTCCATTGCGGTATTGGCAACAGCTTCGTCGATAAGTTCCCGCAGATTACCGGCGATCTCCGTCCCCGTGTATTCAATTTCCAGCCATGCATCACTTGTCTGTGATTTCAGTTCATGGATTCTTTCCGTAATCTCATCAATCCCGCCGGATATTCTTTCCAGCGCTTGAAAGCAGGGAACGGGGTGAAGGGTGATTTTTGATTGCGGATTCTTGAAGGATGACTTATCCGCAGATTTCACAGGATGTCGCCGGTTATTTTCTTTTTGCCTTTCATCTGCGCTTGTTTGCGTAATCTGCGGATCATTTGAAAATTCTACAATCACAACGCTTTTTTCATGAGTGGCTTCTCCATAACCCATGGGAATGGGCGATCCGGAGTAACGAATATACTCTGCCGCCCCAACCTTCTGCGGAACGTGCAGGTGCCCTAAGGCAAGGTAATCCATGCATGCCGGAAAGATATCTTTATCAACATGTGCCAGTGAGCCGACGTAAAGCTCTCTTACCCCGTCACCCTCAACAGTTTTGCCACCGGCCGTAAAAAGGTGTCCCATTCCGATGATAGGGATATCGCCGTATTCCCTCTGCTTTTCTTCCGCAACCCTGCAGACATCAGCATAATGCCTTTGCAGACCATCGATGAGTTTGGTATTCTTGTCTTCTATGCTTTCACCGGCTTCAACAATGCGGATATCCCGATCACGCAAGTAAGGAACCGCACACACAATGGCCTCGGGGATATCTGAACGCCCGACAAGAGTAATAACCTCATCCTCCGGATTCTCCGTGATCGAGCCGACTACATGGACATTCAGAGCCCTCAGGAGTTCCTTGGGAGCGTTCAGAAAAGAAGGTGAATCATGGTTGCCGGCAATTACCACTATATGACGACAACAGGACGCAGACACTTTACAGAGAAACCGGTAATAAAGTTCCTGCGCACGGTTGCTGGGTGTGCTGTTATCAAAAACATCTCCGGCAATCAGCAGCGCATCGATACTTTCGGTCTGTATGAATCCTGCCAGCCAGTCTAAAAATGCCGAAAACTCATCGTATCGCTTCCGGCCATA
>JAUWNZ010000303.1 GCA_030612385.1 Pseudomonadota bacterium
AATCACTGGTGTGGTCCAATGAAGATGAAGTTCGGATTGTTAGAGGTAAACCAGGCTTAGTTCGATATTCCAAAAAGGAACTAAGTGAAATTATTTTTGGCCTAAAAATGAAAGAACCCCAGAGAAATACTATACGTAAAACCTTATCAGGCAGTGAATGGTCGCATGTGGCATATAAAGAAGTTATAAGAAAAAATGATGGTTTTCAATTAGAAATCATAGGTTGCACAATATAACAAAAGGATGAACTTTTGACTGAAAAAGCCTGGCCGTTTTTTGGTTTCTACAAATTTTGTTGTTTATTGATCTTTTTTCGCTTTTTAGCCATATTTTGTTTGCTTTTTCATCAGCTTATCGGGCAGCGAGATGAACGATTGAATTTGATCTGCTTCGTGCCGAAGGCGCTCCGCCTATCAAACTCAATCGAGCCGACCCCCTTCGGGCTTCGCTCCGCTCGGTCGGTTGGCACGGTAAATTGCATCAAGATGCAATTTCCGCCCCCAGCCGACGGCGGCTCATCTCGCTGCCCGTTGGAAAGCCTCAGTGCCAGACCGAGGCTTTCCGGTTTTCTACACTAAATTAACTATCTTGGCTTCAAAGCCCATCCAAAGCCCGGAGTGAGGCTATTAACGTTTTATGATCCATATCAAATCCCTGATCAATGTATTTGCCATGGTCATGAATCAATCTCTGGATAGCTCTTGACTGTGGTGGCAGAAAGCGCTATCATATTCATTATGAAAGCATGAAAGCAAAACACCGGAAGACATTAGCGGCCATCTTTGCCAAGCCTACCAAGGCAAATATCAAATTCATCGATATTGAGTCTCTGGTCAAGGCGCTTGGTGGTGAAGTTCGAGAGGGTGATGGTTCGCGGGTGGTCTTGGAACTTTCCGGCACAAGAGAATACGCCCATAGGCCGCATCCGGGAAAAGAAGCAAAGAAATATATGGTTGAAAAAATTCGTGAATGGTTGACAAGCTTGGAGGTGACGCCATGAACAGTATGACCTATAAGGGGTATTTTGCTAAAATAAATTTTGACGAACGGGATAGTATCTTTTGGGGTAAAGTAATTGGAATAAAAGACAGTATTACCTTTGAGGGTGAAACTGTAGCACAGCTCACCGAAGATTTCCACAACGCCATTGACCATTATCTTGCCGACTGCAAAAAAGAGGGACGCACCCATGATAAACCTTACTCCGGCAAGCTGACCTTACGCGTTTCCCCCAGCATACATGCCGAAATAGCCGCTGCCGCAGCTGACGCAGGGAAAAGCCTTAACAAATGGGTAACTGACACGCTGAATCAGGTTGTTCATCCCTGTTAACTGTTTATTTCTGAGGTAATTCAAGCACATAGTTTCAATCCCAAAACGGCTGTTCCAACAATTGCATTCACCGATGATTTGCGAAGTTCTACCCTTATTTCCCTTCATGGCGCATACCCCCTGAAAAACAAAAAGATTGACATTGTTGCGCCTGCAACTATAATGGTTATTATAGTCAACATGGTTTAAAGGAGGACATTATGGAAAGAATAATTGATGTAACAGCAGCTCGCAGACAATTCGGCACGTTGTTGGATGAGGTTTTTCACAAGGGTGATGTTGTAACTATTGAAAGAAAGGGTAAGCCTTTAGCTAAAATTGTCCCTCTTGAAGATTCAAATAGCCCCGTATTGGGACGTCCTTCAATTACTTCTAAGCAAAAAATGCTATTGGAAGAATTGAATAGTTTACCGAGGATTGGGATAGACCAAAACCCTGTTGATATTTTAAGATCCATGCGTAAACAAAAAAGAA
>JAUWNZ010000314.1 GCA_030612385.1 Pseudomonadota bacterium
CCAATCCTGAAGAACTGGATTCTCTTATGGACATAGACGCCTACCTCGAAATGCTGAAAGGATAGCCGTTTGCAGCTTGAAACTTGAAATTGGAAATTTGGGAGACCTGTCTGCGTGCGGGCACGCACAGGCAGGGATGAAACGAGTTCAAAGGTTTTAACCCTTGAACCTTGAACCCATAAAAACATGAAGGCCAAATTTCCAATTTCTAATTTCTAATTTCAACGGTAAGTGTTCGCTTACCTGAAAGGATATGAGTAGATGCGTTACCTGCCTCATACGGACGAAGATATTGCCTCAATGCTGAAAAAAGTGGGGGTTGGCAGCCTTGACGACCTTTTCTCAATGATTCCTGAGAATTGCTGCTGCACCAGCGGTCTCGATCTGCCGGAGCCGCTGACCGAGTGGGAATTGAATGATGTTATGACATCTTTTTCAGATGCAGTGGCCGCATCTCCGGAGTACACTGTGTTTATGGGGGCGGGCAGTTATGAACATTATATCCCCGAGTCGGTATCATATCTCCTTGCCCGTTCAGAGTTTACAACGTCCTATACCCCATACCAACCGGAAATAAGCCAGGGGACACTCCAGGCGATTTATGAGTACCAGACCCTTGCTGCCCGGCTCCTTGGGATGGAGGTGGCAAACGCGTCGCTTTATGATGGCGCCACGGCGCTGGCCGAAGCCATTCTCATGGCTGTTCGCATAACAAAGCGAAAAAAAATTGCGGTTTCAAGCCTTATTAATCCACTTTATCGTCGTGTGGTTCAAACATATCTTGAGCCGACCGGTTATGAAGTTGCGGAACTTCCCTGCCTCGAAGGAGGTATTACCGATCTTTCTTTCATAGATGAAATAGATGATCTTGCAGCCGTTGCTGTTCAGTCCCCCAATTTTTTTGGCTGTATAGAGAACCTGAAGGTCATCGGCGAGATGGTTCATGAAAAGGGGGCTCTTTTTATCGTCTCCTTTACTGAACCTCTCGCTTACGGCCTCCTTAAAACCCCCGGAAGTCTCGGCGCCGACATAGCGTGCGGAGAGGGTCAAAGTCTTGGCATTCCCCGATCGTTTGGCGGACCGGGGCTTGGAATGTTTGCCGGCAGGATGAGGCATGTGCGCAGCATGCCCGGCCGCCTGGTGGGCAAGACCACAGACATGGATGGCAAGAGAGGTTTTGTCCTGACGCTTGCCACGAGAGAACAGCATATCCGAAGAGAAAAGGCGACTTCTAATATCTGCACCAACAACAACCTCTGCGCGCTGGCGGCCGCAATGTATATGGCATCTGCCGGCGGCTCCGGCATGAGGGAACTTGCCTGTCTCAACCACGACAGGTCAGAGTATCTCAAATCGGAGCTGAAAAAGGCGGGATTCAGGATAAGTTTTGACGCTCCCACCTTTAATGAATTTGTAGTGGAGTTTCCGCGCGGTTTTGAGACTACCTACGAACGCCTGATAGAGAAAAGGATTGTGGCCGGCCTTCCGCTTGCCTCCTTTTATCCCGAACTGGCAGGCAGCTACCTTTTGTGTGTAACGGAGACCATAACCAGGGACGATATGGACACCCTGGTCAGGGAGATTACT
>JAUWNZ010000194.1 GCA_030612385.1 Pseudomonadota bacterium
GCACAGTTATGCGCCAAACGGGGTGTCGCCTGATTGGTCTCTAACTTGGTAAAAGAGTTAGAACCGAGGAACCGTATGAGGGAAATCTTCACGTACGGGTCTGTGGGGGGAGCGCCGGGTAACCGGTGCTTCTACCCGGAAACGGACAGGCAGGGTCTGTGCATTTTTTTAAAATGGTTAGAGTTTGTTCAGTCGTCAGGAATTCCCCTTAGAGAAATAGGTGATGGTAATATGGGGACACCTTACTAATTTCTCAGGAGGACGGCTGGTTAATACATATACTGTCCCAGTATTTCAAGTGAACGCACTATCCTTTTTTAAGAGGGCTCATGGAAAACTCAAAAAAAGAAAAATCAGGGATCGAAAAAGCTGGAGAGGATCTGTTCAATTTTGCTGTTGATCGTGAGGACTTAAAATCGATTATGTCACTCCTACCGGAGGAGGCGGACATCAAACGGGAAACGGTCGAATACGAACTCCAGATATTGAAATTTATAAGCACCGGATGGAGTATCACTTATTTTCTTGAAAACTCCCAACACAAGGACAGACTTGTAGAGTTGTACTGGAAAATGGTTTATCAGTATTCTCTAAGCATATCTGAAGCAACTGATCTTATGATTGGTCAGAAAATTGATTATTTCCAAATATTAAAGGAACGTCTTGAAATGTATATAGAAGCCATGAAAGAACAGCCGGACGCCCCTGAACCTGCAGTTATTATGGGGCCGGAATTTGCTCGAACCTGCGGGAATGTGGCCGACGTATTCACGGTAATGGCGGGTTCAAGGATGTTTAAATCGACAGTCGGCAGCGTCAAGGAATATTTTGAGAAGATACAGATGCTGTAGTTTTTAGTAATTTGGGGACATCCTACTAATTTCGTAAGAGGAAGGCCGGTTAATACATATACCGTCCCCGTATTTCTCGTATTTTAAAACATTACGCGACAATAAGGTAAGAAGATTAGAAGACTGAGGTCGAAAGTCGGAGAGGGGGAAAATAAGAGAGTGATCAAACAGGGGGCTCCATATACAACCATACCACCGACACCGATTTAATTGAGCATATTGAGCGAATCAGAAAGGTTTTTTATAAAAGCTAACTGGCCCGGCGGAAGCAATCCAGGATCATTGTCTGTAACTGAAGCAGAACCTCTTCTTCTTCCCGCATCTTTTCTTTCTCAGCGATATGAACCAGGGTGGAGACGAGATTTTCTTCTAAGGGTAAAAGTCTTTCTTCCAACACCCTGTCTCTCAATTTTTGATGGAAAAGCTGGAGGCTGGAATGGGGCACATATTCATATTTTTTTAATACCGGATAAATATGTTTTTCAAGTATATAATCGAATTTCTCTTCTTCCGGAAACAACCCTCTTCGCTTGCCTATGTTAAATGTGGCTCCGCCTAAGCTGTGGGCAAAATCGGAGACATCTTTTATACAGGATTTGCTGTCAGGTAAAATGTTGCCGGTGATCAGATGCCTTGGGCTCCCGTTTTCATCGACGATAAAGGCCAGAAGCGCCGCATTGGCCATAAGATTATAAATTGCCTTGATGAACTCTATCCTCTCGGCAGAGTTGCCGGCATCCTCGATATCAGGATAACCTCTCTCTAAAAGAATGGCTTTTAATCTTTTTCTGACTGAAGCTTCGCCCCCGGCAATGTTTACATTCCCCTTTGGCATAACTTCATAAATCGCCTTACTGCCCGTTCCTTCTCTCTTGCCTGCCTGGTAAGCGGTCATTCGGACTATCCTGCCCATAAGTTTCTGCTTAACTTTTAAAGAAAGCCCGTCCAATATAGTTGAACTATCCAGAGCCCTGCCTAACTGCTTTCTGAACTCTCCATCAAAGATGCCGTTGCTGGCGATGACAAATACGGGAACCGTTTTTTCTATGTCCAATATGTGTTCTTTGGCTAAGAACTTAATATAATTAACAAAATCCTGAGTGAACCCCGTAAGCCGGTCCGGATTTGGAGCAACTATCACAACCTCAGGAAGACTGCCGCTCTTATAGCTTTCCGCTAAATCTTTGAAGAAATTATCTGTTATATCCTCTTCTTCCACATGATCTTTATCGTACCTTTTTGATCTGAGGACAGGCTTCTCCTGGAAAGCCGATGTAGTAAGACTGTTTCTTTTACCAATTATATAATCACCCTGTAACAACTTATAGAATGTTACAACCAGCGCCCCAAATCCGTAGATGCCGATTTTGCCCCTGTTAAAGAAATGGACCGGTGAAGATGAGCGCCTGTCAGATATTAACATTTTTTCTTTTTCCCTAATTTAATCGCACAGAACTCACCGCACATCGTGCAGCCTTCTTCACCTGCGCTGGCGCTTTTTTCCAGAAAAGCCCCCGCCTTGTCAGGATCCAGGGATATGGCCACCTGCCTTTCCCAGTCAAATTCACTCCTGTACTTTGCCATAAGCAGGTCTTTATCAAATGCGCCTGTTACCCCCTTGGCAATGTCAGCAACATGGGCGGCGATCCTGGAGGCTATGATGCCATCCTTTACATCTTCTATAGTCGGAAGTCTCAAATGTTCTGCCGGCGTGACATAACAAAGAAAATCCGCGCCGGCTGCGCCGGCTATGGCGCCTCCTATGGCCGCAGTTATATGATCATAACCGGGGGCTATGTCTGTGGGGAGGGGGCCAAGAACATAGAAAGGCGCCCCATCGCACAGGCTCTTTTCCAGTTCTACATTGGCCTCGATCTCTCTGATGGGAACATGGCCAGGACCCTCGATCATTACCTGAACCCCATAGTCCCTCGCTCTTTTTGTAAGTTCGCCAAGGTGAATAAGCTCTTCGATCTGTCCTCTGTCGGTTGCATCGGCAAGACACCCCGGTCTCAGGCCGTCACCAAGGCTGAGAACCATATCGTAAGACCTGGCAATATCGAGCAGCCTGTCGTATTGTTCATAGAGAGGATTCTCTTTCTCGTTATATTCCATCCACTTCGATAATATGGTGCCTCCTCTGCTGACAATGCCAAGTCTGCGTCCTTCACTCTTTATGCAGCCTACACTTCTTCTTGTCACACCGCAGTGAACGGTAATGAAATCCACACCGTCTTCGCCGTTCTCTTCTATAACTTTGAACATATCATCGGCGCTCATCTCCACGATAGCCTTTTTAGAATGGAGCATCCGAGCAGCGGCCTGGTATATCGGGACAGTCCCGATTGCAACAGACGACTCCTTTATAATCGCTCTCCTTATTGCCCCGATATCACCGCCTGTGGAGAGATCCATGATTGTATCTGCTCCTGCCGCAACGGATATCTTTACCTTCCTCAGCTCTAAATCAAGATCGGCACGGTCTTCCGATGTTCCGATATTTGCGTTGACCTTTGTCCTGAGACCTTTACCGATGGCAAGAGGTGAAATGGAGGTATGTTTTTTGTTTCTTATGACCACA
>JAUWNZ010000133.1 GCA_030612385.1 Pseudomonadota bacterium
CAGATTAAGATGAGTATCAGTTCCGCATCGGCGCGGGGATCATCCATCCCGATGAGTTCCACATTGATCTGATGGAACTGTCTGAACCTTCCCTTCTGTGGCCTTTCGCGTCTGAACATGGGGCCGATGGTAAAGAGCTTCGTTACGGGATCCGCAGCGTGCATGTTGTGCTGCAGATAGGCCCGTATAACCGATGCCGTTGCCTCGGGACGGAGTGTCAGATATTCATCACCCCGGTCGAGAAAGGTGTACATCTCTTTTTCAACAATATCGGTAGCCTCTCCGATACTCCTTTTAAACAACTCCGTCTTTTCAAGAATTGGGATTCTTATTTCATGAAGACCAAAGTTTCCGAATATTTCCCTGGCCTTCTCCTCGACATATCGCCATTTGCCCGCTTCTGACGGAAGTATGTCTTTAAAACCCTTTACGGCAGTGATGAGTCTCATTTTTACCCTTATCGACAGGCGGGACACCTGTCCTACCAAGAAAAAGATGAACATCCAACGTCGAACATTGAACATCGAACGTCGAATAATGATGTCGCTCCGCTCCTTAAAACTATTCTAAAATCCAGACATCGTTAAATCGTCGAGTTGGCGAGTTGGGGAAAATTACAAACAATTCAGCATTGATGCACTCGTAAAAAGTCGTCACTCCGGTGAAAACCGGAGTCCAGAGGGCCTGTAACTACCTGAAAATACTGGATTCCGGCTTTCGCCGGAATGACGGAAAATGGTGTTTTTCGACTTTTTACGAGACCATCAGCATTAAAACTCAAAGGTTTTAGATTATGGTTGTAGGGGCAGACCTGCGTGTCTGCCCTAACCTGGGCGAACACATAGGTTCGCCCCTACAGCTTTTCTTCCTGCGCCTTTGCGTGAGCCCTTTTTTCATTTTACAGCCTGTCTTTCGGCAGTGTGTTGACGATGGTCCAGTAGAGTTTTATATTTTTGATCTTCTGTGCAAATTCTCCAAAGTCCACCGGCTTTGTAATGTAGCTGTTGGCCCCGCCGGTGTAGCTTTTCGCTATCTCTTCATCCCTGGATGACGTGGTCAGCATGATAATGGGGATGGACTTCAGATCGGGGTCTTTCTTCAGTGTTTCCAGCACCTCAAGGCCGTTTACCTTCGGCAGATTGATATCGAGAAGTATCAGCCCCGGCCTGGGATATTTCTCCGTGTCCCGGTATTCGCCCCGACGATATACAAAATCAAGCGCCTCCCTGCCATCTTTAACGACACTGATGTCATTTATAAGATTGTTGTTTTGCAACGCCCTCAAAGTCAGCTCCGCGTGATTCTCATTATCTTCCACCAACAGAATATTTACCGGGGGTCCCTTCATTTGATATTGGCTCCTTTTAAAAAAAGATGAACGTCCAACATCGAACATTGAACATCGAACGTCGAATAATGATGTCGCTCCACTCCTTAAATTATACTAAAATCGAATACCGAATACTCAACAATTATTTCTCTTTCTTCATTTTTTTCATTTAAAATTCGTATCAGCTCAATAAATAGGGGCAACCTAAATTTGTAGGGTGGATTAAGCAGAGCGAATCCACCGAAAACTCTGATTGCTTTGGTGGATTCGTTGCTTACGCTCCTTAATCCACCCTACAAACTTCATTGGGTTTTCATTCAAAATTCGATGTTGGACGTTCGATGTTCAATGTTCATTTTTGTACTTTTTTAGCCTCATACAGCGCATCATCGGCTGTCATGATAAAATCCTTCATGCTGCTTTCATAATCGTATTCCGCAATGCCTGCGCTGATGCCGACATTGCCCATCCTCTTTTCTCTGACCGATCTTTCGATGCGCCCGGCCACGACAGCAGCCTGTCTTATGTGAGCGCCGGGCAGGATGACTGCAAACTCATCCCCGCCGTAACGGCAGCCGGAGTCAAACTTTTCCCTGATGGAAGAGAGGATGATCCCCCCGGTTTCTTTAAGCACCCTGTCCCCTTCAAGATGGCCGAATGTGTCATTATATTCCTTGAAATTGTCGAGGTCGAACATGATAAGGGACAGCTTTCCATTCTGCCTCTTTGCCCTGACCATCTCTTCATCCAGCTTGCGATAGAAATACCTGCGGTTGAAAAGGCTTGTCAGATCATCGGTGATGGTGAGTTTTTCCAGCTCGAGAGTAAGCCTTGCCTTCTCTCTTTCCATCTCACGCTGTTTCACGGCCCTGTATATAACAGAGGGTAAAACTGCCCGATAGTCTCCCGATTTGACTACGTAATCATACGCCCCCTTCTTCATTGCCTCAACGGCAATACCTTCATCTCCCTGGCCGGTTACCATAATCACGGGAATATCGTATTCTTTCTTCTTTATACGCTCAAATACAGCCAATCCATCAATTCCGGGAAGCAAATAATCCAGCAGAATCGCAGCGGGCCAGGTATTCCCTTCAAGGCCTTCAAGGCCTGCAATACCTTCATTCCCTTCAAGGCCTTCAAGGTATTGCAGGACATCTTCTCCCGATTCTAACAGACAAACCTCAAAGTGGGGCTTAAGCGCCAGCCTGACAAGCTCCGCGTGATCCGGATTGTCTTCGACGATCAGAATTTTCATGGATGTAAACCTGCTTCTGCTTCTGTTTCTAAGACAATATGCCTAAAAAGGCAATTAAAAGATGAACGTCCAACATCGAACATCGAACGTCGAATAATGATGTCGCTCCGCTCCTTAAATTATTCTAAAATCCAGACATCGTTAAATAGTCGAGTTGGGGAAAAATTACAAACAATTCAGCATTGATGCACTCGTAAAAAGTCGTCACTCCGGTGAAAACCGGAGTCCAGATGATACGCAACTACTTGAGAAAACTGGATTCCGGCCTTCGCCGGAATGACGGAAAATGGTATTTTTAAACTTTTTACGAAGCCGTCAATATTCAATATTCGATGTTCGTTTCTTTCCTCGCCTTTTCCCATTCAAAATTCAATATTCAATATTCGATGTTCGATGTTCATCTTTCCCTTTCCGCTTCTACGCTTAATTTCTTTTCTTCCTGCGCCTTTGCGCCTTTGCGTGAGACCTTTTTTCACTCGATGTTCATCTTTTTTCTCTACGCTCTCTGCGGCTCTGCGGTGAACGCTTACCCAGGCACCGAAAAATAGAAGGTCGCCCCTTTGCCCTTCTCCGATTCTACCCGGACCGAACCGCCGTGAATCTCCGCGACCTTTTCCACAATGGAAAGGCCGATACCCGTCCCCTTTGCATCCACCTCTTTCAGCCTCTGGAATATCTGAAATATCTTTTGATGATACTCGGGATCGATGCCGATGCCGTTATCCTTCACGTAAAATTCGTGGAAGCCGTCTATCTCTCTGCAACCAACCTCGATCACCGGACTTTCAGTATTCCCCATATATTTGATGCTGTTCTGGATCAGGTTCTCGAAGACCTGAAATATCCTGCTCTTCTCACAATGGATAACGGGAAGGTTGCCCCGCACATCCACTTTTATGCCCCTCTTTTTCAGTTGTGGGCCGAGAACATTTAGGACATTTCTGATTATCTTTGCTGCAGGGACGTCCTCAAAAGCGTCGACCACCCTGCCGATCCTCGAAAACTCAAGAAGGTCATCGATGAGCCTCTCCATCTGCCTGACATTGGCCTGGATGCGCGTCAGGTACCTTTTCCCCGTCTCATTTAGTTTATCCTGAAAGTCGGAGAGGAGGATGGAAGAGAAGCCCTGAGCGGAGACGATAGGCGCCCTCAGGTCATGGGATATGGTATAGACAAAGCTTTCTAACTCCTTGTTCTTCTTTCTAATCTCTTCCTCAGCCTGCACCAGCCTGGTGATATCTCGCATAAAGCCTAATGTCCCTGTCACCTCTCCATCCTTGTTTCTGAGGAGCGCACCGGACAGGCTGACCGGTATTTCTTTCCCTTCCCTTGTCATAACCGTCATTCTGTAATCATGAATACCTCCTTCTTCTGTCAGGCGCCTCATGATGTCCTTTGCCCGATCCCTTCCCTTGTCATAAACCTCTGACACATGTCTGCCTGACAAATCATCTCTCTCATACCCCAGAGCCACTGCAAACGCTCGATTTGCAAATGTATTAAAGCCTCTCTTATCCGTGGCTACTACCATATCTAAGGTTGTCTCAAAGATCGTCTCCATGAAGTCCTTCGCCTGCCTGATCTCCTCCGTCAGCCTTGCCCTTTCGGTGACGTCTTCTATAACCATGATAAACGTGGCTTCTTCATCTTCTTTTGTGCGGCGGATACCGCTTATCGTGAAGTTCAGGCGCTTGTCAGGAGGATCAAACCTAATTTCCCGAAAAAATTATACCTATGCCATGCCAGGGAGTTGGATGTCCAAGGCTTTGAGAATATCCCGCTGTGCCTTGGTCAACTCTGTGAGGATATGACCGTACTTCCCAGAATATTTAACCTTGGTCAACGT
>JAUWNZ010000201.1 GCA_030612385.1 Pseudomonadota bacterium
CGTTGACCAAGGTTAAATATTCTGGGAAGTACGGTCATATCCTCACAGAGTTGACCAAGGCACAGCGGGATATTCTCAAAGCCTTGGACATCCAACTCCCTGGCATGGCATAGGTATAATTTTTTCGGGAAATTAGGATGAAAACAAGAGAGATAAGCGATGCGATCGGGCTGTCGAAGCGCACTACAATCAACTGGATAAACCGCCTGATAGACAAAAATATGGTGGAGCCAACATCCGAAAATCGAAATGATCCCAAATGCATGTACGAGCTTAGGTATTAAGTGTGCATGCACAGTTCTTGCACCGTAGATTAGAATCGGATCGCCTGGAATCGACAAGGAAGATTTCTGCAATGCTTCATAATTACATAAAGGTTAGAAAGGAACGGTTTTAACATGTCCTCTCTCCGTTCTCCATCCTCCGGTCTCCCTTTTGTTAAGCGTTTTTTTGATCTGGTTATGGCTTGGTGTTTGTTGTGTGTTTTGAGTGTGCCGATTCTGGTTGTCGGATTGATGGTGAAGCTGACTTCGGAGGGGCCGGCGTTGTATTGGTCGGACAGGGTGGGGATTAACAATTCTATTTTCAGGATGCCCAAGTTTCGGACGATGCGCGTGGATACTCCTGCTGTTGCGACTCATCTCATGAAAAATCCTGATGCTTACCTTACGCCGATCGGGTCTTTTTTGCGCAGGTTCAGTCTGGATGAATTGCCGCAGTTGTACAGTATTTTAAAGGGTGACATAAGTTTTGTGTGGCCGCGTCCGGCTCTGTTTAATCAGGATGATCTGGTCGGGCTTAGAACCGGGAAGGGGATTCATAAACTTATTCCGGGGATTACCGGATGGGCGCAGGTGAACGGCAGGGATGTATTGCCGATTCCGGTGAAGGTTGAGTTTGATGAGTATTATTTAAAAAACAGATCGTTTGCTCTTGACTTTAAGATATTGTGGATGACGTTTGTGAAGGTTGTGAGGAGGGAAGGGGTAAGTCACTGAAAACCGGAGGATGGAGACGGGAGGACGGAGGCGGGAAACGGGAGGACGGAGACAGGAGAAGGGATGACCTCACGCAAAGGCGCAAAGACGCGAAGGTTAAAAGCGGTAATTAAATGACGACTGTTTAATCAAACCCTTTAAGGCGTTTGTAGATGTCTTTTCTGTGGCCGATCTTTGCCACCAAGATCACAAGGGTATCATCATAAATTTCATAAATAATACGGTAATCTCCCGCCCTTATTTTATGGAACTTGTTGTTGCCCTTTATTTTTGTTGTAGCCGGGTCCGGTAGATTCTCAGCAAGAGCGTCGATTTTTCTCTTTATTCGTATCAATTCCTTTTTGGGGAGTTTCTTCAGACTCTTTTCGACGGAAGGCCTGAACTTTATCGTGTATATCATGTTAGAGGCCCAGTTTTTTCCAGAACTGCCCGGCAGGAATATCCTCCCCTGGTTCTTTAATGGCCTTTATGGCATCGGCAATATCTATCCGGTCTTCTAATTCCTGAAGCAGCCTGAGTTCATCCATCGCAACCAGGGCGGCAAGCTCTTCGCCTCTTCTGGTCAGGATGATAGACTCTTTGCCAAAGGCTACGCGGTTTACAATATTAGAAAATTTCTTTCTGGCATCAGCCGTGGATATTTTAGTAAGCATAATATCACCTCCTGTGTTGTACTTTATGTACAAACGATACAATAGAGCAGATAACATGTCAATCAAAAAAATTGGTTTTGTTGCGCACCCAAATAATATTGACGACAGGTTAAATCGGGGGTCAGGCTTTCCTTATTGTCGTTATTGGGGCCTCACGCAAAGTCGCTAAGAATGGAAAAATGGAAACAGATTGCACAGATTAACAATAGCCATGTTCACTCCACAGAATGATTCGGAGCTATCCATTTTTATTGCTCCGGCAGAGTTGGAGGTCCATGATTTACGATTGACAATTTCCGGCCATGCGCATAAACTAAATTGACTAAGTCTATTAAACTAATCGCAAGGGGATGTGCCATGCAAACCATCAATATTCATGAAGCGAAGACGCATCTTTCCCGTCTGGTTGAAGAGGCTTCGCAGGGAAAGGAGTTCATCATTGCCAAGGCAGGAAAGCCGCTGGTCAAGGTTTCGCCTTTATCTGAAGAAGAGCGAAAAGGCGGGGAAAGGCTGGGATTTATGGCAGGTGAGATTTCTGTTCCTGACGATTTTGATTCACTGGGGGAATCGGAGATTATGCTGCTTTTTGAGGGCAAGTCATCGTGAAACTACTCCTTGATACGCATATCCTCCTGTGGGTGGCCGGGCAGCCGGAAAAACTTACCGAATCAACGCGCACTCTTTTGACGATACCTGAGAATAGTCTGTTTTTCAGTGCGGCAAGTATCTGGGAAATTGTTATCAAGCTGGGACTTGGACGCGAAGATTTCAAGGTTGATCCGTATCGTTTAAGAAAGATGCTCGCAGTGAATGGATACACGGAGCTTCCCGTAACCGCTGAACATGCCTTGAGGGTTGATTCGTTGCCACCGCTTCATAAAGACCCTTTCGACCGCTTGCTACTTGCTCAGGCCCGTTCCGAGGGGATGCTGTTCCTCACCCACGATGCTTCCGTTGCCCAATATCAAGAGTCGGTGTTGGCCGTATAAAGAAACCTGGGGGTCAGGCTTTCCTTATTGTCGTTATTGGGGCCTCACGCAAAGGCGCTAAGTCGCGAAGATAAAAAGATAGAAGATTAGAAGATTAGAAAGACAGGAGACGGTCACGCAAAGGCGATCCACAGATTACGCAGATTTTCGCAGATTAAAAACAAATCAAATTGAATCCACAGATTACCTCACGCAAAGGCGCAAATAGGATGAAGGGCAGGAATGCCAACTTGGTTTGCGATCCCATCTTTGAGGTGATAGTATTATTGCGGTCAGGGAGGAGGTATTCCAATGATAAGGTTAGACAATGTTTACCCTCAATATATAACGTCCATAAATAAGTAAATAACTTCACAGGGGGAGGCAGGCACTGCTGATAACGGGCAAAATCGTCAATCGTCAATTTAACAGGTGTTTATAGATGTCAACAGGATAAAGAAAATTATCCTGTTATCCTGTCTAAAAGATTTTTAACAGAAAGATACAAAGGAAAAACTCGTGAAAAATCCTTTTGTATATGGTGAAACGGTAAGCGGTGATAATTTTTGCGATCGTGTTCTGGAAATGAAAGAAGGCAAGCCGCCAAATTTTCCTGGGATGTTTGTGCGGAGAGGACCGTGGCGCTGCTGGCCAAGGCTGCTGAAATCAGACAATCCGGTAAATTGTAACACCGATATTTCTGACATGAGTTGA
>JAUWNZ010000289.1 GCA_030612385.1 Pseudomonadota bacterium
CGTTCAAAATCTTGACACCCTGCAATTCAGCAACCTTGTTCAGGTTAAAATCATTTGTTATGATCTTGCCGTTTGTCTTCTTTGCCAGGGCAACAAGCTTTGAATCAACCTCTTTTATTTTTGGGAAATCCTGATCCACAACCTCAATATTGATATTGGCACTCTTTTGCATCCGGTTCAGGATATCAAGCCCACTCCTGCCACGTGATCGTTTCATAGAATCGGAAGAATCGGCAATGTGTTGAAGTTCATCTAATATAAATCGAGGAACAATCAGGTTGCCCTCAATAAAACCGGTGTCACAGATATCAGCTATCCTGCCATCGATAATGACACTTGTATCAACGATCCTGTAATCTTCGTCGCTTTTCAAATTCTTTTTAAAAGATCCAAAACCGGTAAGGTTTATCTCTTCAGATTTTTTCCAACCTAAAACCAGACCGAGATATCCGAGGATACAGGTCAGCAAAACATATATCCATTGAACAATCTCCTGATTTGTCCCGATACTTGTAAACCTCAGACTATAAGCGAAGAGTGAAGCAATCAAAAGACCGGTAATCGTCCCTATAACTCCGCCGAATATTACTTTGAGGGGAACCCTCCTTATTGCCTGCTCGATCTGTATAACAAGTATGGAAACTAAAAAACCTGAGAGCAATCCTATTAACGATAACGGAAAATCTTGATATATACGCGCAATAAAGAAACCACTTATGGAACATATTAGAATCAAAAGAAATCTTACAATCAAATTAAATCATCTCCTTTCGTATTTAATGGTAACTATTCAGGTAGTTTAGGGTGAAGGCTGTTGGATCAGGCGGTTTAGGCTGAAGGCTGTTAGCGCCTAATAGTCTTAAGCCCAAGGAGTCTTCAGGACGATATCTCGTTCCGATATCAGGTTTTCTTCAAAGGTAATCCTTACGCTCAATGTACAGGAAACAAGGCATTTATGTCTTGTTCTATTTTAATTTCTTCATTATGAGTCGCAACAGAGATCTCTTTTACCAGCAGATTTCTTGCAGTATCCATCATCTTTCTCTCACCAAAGGAGAGCTCTTTCTCTTGATCATATTTTAATATAAAAAGATCCCGCAACACTTCAGCAATTTCAAAAACCGATCCTGTATTTATCTTCTCAAGATACTCCTTGTATCTTTTATTCCAGGTCTGTTTGTCTATCGTTACATCTCTGTCTTTGAGAATTTCATAAACCCTGGGAATTTCCTTTTCTGAAATAACACACCTCAGTCCAACTGATTCCGCGCCACCGGTAGGAATCATAATTATCATACTATTCCCCAATATCTTCATAATGTAAAACAACTGCGTACATCCCATTATTTCTTTCTTTTCTATCGCCTCAATTACCCCAACACCCTGCGCTGGATAAACCGCCAAATCTCCTATTTTGAACATCTTATTTGCCCCGCTATTTTCTATTTATTATTATAATATATCATACATGGAGATTATAGTCAATCACGATCCCAAACCCGACTCTAACTGTAAGACGATGGATTTGGGTGATCCCTTTCCCCTTGACATACAAGCCTTATTTCTCTAAGCTCTTTCCCTTAGAAGTGGGATTTTATCAACCTTCCCTATGAATGATTTCCATTGCATGTTCATCAGAAATCAAAGGGGCCGACTCACTAATGATGCCAAAATCTCAGATCGAAAATGATTTAAGGCTTGTTTAATCCACAGATTTCACAGATTACTCTAATCACTCGAAGAGCGATGCGAAATCTGTAGGGTCTAATACTCTGCAGTTTACCGCGGGGTAGTTAATTCGTATCAGCTCAATAAATTAGGGGATTACATTTTTAAAGTGTTGGTCTCGATCCACGGTAAGCGTTCACCGAACATTGAAATTAGAAATTGGAAATTCAGCCTTCATGCTTTTGTACTGCTCGACTGAGCTCACGCCGAAGTCTGTCAACTCGTAAATTCGTTTCATCTCTCCCAAATTTCTAATTTCCAATTTCAAGC
>JAUWNZ010000066.1 GCA_030612385.1 Pseudomonadota bacterium
CCCGTAAACGGCTAAGGAACGAGGATGAAATAACTTCCCCACGTATGCATCACGGTAGTGGCAGGCCCCTGTGCCTGCCCGATTACAAATTGACCATGCAATGCTGGGCAACCACAGGGGGTTGCCCCTACGAGTACCAAAATTTTTTTATATTTATGGTTGGGGAAGTTATTTCGTTCCCGTTTCTAAACAATCCATAACGACAGGCCGCGTATTACTATTGAGACCTGCTGAGAGCCACTAAAAATGTTCACAGGCATAATAGAAGGAAATGGGGTTGTACGGAGAATCGAAAGGAGCAGGGAGGATGCTCTGCTGGAAATAGATACCTCTCTGAACCTCGATGAGGTGAAGATCGGAGACAGCATAGCGGTAAGCGGGGTATGTCTTACTGTTACCGCCAAAAATAACAGTGCTTTTTCGGTGGATGTCTCAGCGGAAACGCTGTCAAAAACAACCCTTAAATCATTAAAGAGGGAAGAGAAAGTAAACCTTGAAAAGGCCTTAAAGGTAAATGGGTTTTTGGGTGGACACGTAGTCCTGGGACATGTTGACTGCATCGGAAAAATTTGCGAAAGGGTCATAAAATCAAATTCCCTGATATTCGGTATTGAGATAGATGCGGCATTCAGTAAATATATGGTGGAAAGGGGATCGATATCTGTAGATGGTATCAGTCTCACGATAACCAGGTGCGAGAAAAACAGATTCTATGTTAATATTATCCCTCACACTGCACGGATGACAACCCTGGAACATAAAAGGGTGGCCGATACCGTAAATATAGAAACTGACATACTTGGGAAGCACATAGAAAAACTACTCCGGAACAATAAAGGGGTCGATATGGCATTCCTGGCCGAGCATGGGTTTGCTTAAGGGAGAAGTACAATGAGTGTTAGCACAGTAAATGAAGCCATTGAAGATATCAAAGATGGCAAGATGGTCATTCTGGTAGATGATGAAGACAGAGAAAACGAAGGTGACCTCTGCATGGTTGCGGAGCACGTCACACCGGAGGCAATCAACTTCATGGCAAAACATGGCAGGGGATTGATATGCCTTTCTCTTGATAGTGAGATTGCCGACAGGCTAAAACTCCCCTTGATGGTATATGACAACGAGTCCCGTTTTCAGACAGCCTTTACCGTATCGGTCGAGGCCCGGTCCGGGGTTACAACAGGAATATCGGCAGCCGACAGAGCAACCACAATACTTACGGCCGTTGCTGCCGGCGCAAAACATGATGATCTGGTAAGTCCGGGTCATGTATTCCCTATACGCGCAAAAAAAGGCGGGGTACTGGTCAGGACAGGTCAGACGGAGGGTTCTGTTGATCTGGCGCGACTGGCCGGGCAGAAACCCGCAGGCGTTATCTGTGAGATCATGAAGGATGACGGCACAATGGCGAGAATGCCCGATCTGGATATCTTTGCAAAAGAACACAACTTAAAAATAGTAACTATCGCCGACTTGATCAACTTCAGGCTGCAGCATGAATCCCTTGTTAGAAGGATTGCAACCGCCACTCTTCCCACACGTTATGGCGGCCTCTTCGAGTTAATAGTCTATGAAAATGATGCGGATGATTCGGAACACGTGGCCCTGGTCAAAGGTGACATCAATCCGGAAGACGAGGTGCTGGTGAGGGTTCATTCAGAATGCCTGACGGGCGATGTTTTCGGTTCAGAGAGATGTGATTGCGGCGACCAGCTCCATACCGCCATGAAGATGGTGGAAAAGGAGGGCAAGGGGGTTATCGTATATATGCACCAGGAGGGGAGAGGCATCGGTCTGGCAAATAAGGTAAAGGCCTATCACCTGCAGGAACACGGGAGAGATACTGTCGAGGCGAATCTTGAACTCGGGTTTAAGGAAGACCTCAGAGATTATGGGATAGGCGCCCAGATACTGGTTGACCTGGGTGTAAGAAAGATGAGATTAATGACCAACAATCCCAAAAAGATTGTAGGGCTCCAGGGTTATGGTATGACAATGACAGAGAGGGTGCCTATAGAGGTAAAACTCAACAAGAATAATGTCCGTTATCTCCAAACAAAAAAGGAAAAGATGGGGCATCTCTTAGAAATATAGTTTCGGGTTTCGGGTTTAACCTGAACCTGCGAACAGGTTACAAGGAGGAGAGAAGGTATGGTGTTGCCGAAGATTATCGAAGGAAAAATTGTTGCGAAAGAGATGAAGTTTGGCCTTGTAGCCAGCCGTTTTAATGATTTCATATGCGAAAGACTGATAGGCGGCGCGGTGGACGCCCTTAAAAGAGCGGGGGCAGACGAGAAAGATATATACATAGTAAGAGTTCCCGGTTCTTTCGAGATACCGCTTACGGCTAAAAAACTTGCAAAGAGCGGGAGATTCGATGCCATCATCTGCCTTGGAGCGGTGATAAGGGGCGCCACTCCTCATTTTGAGTACATCAGCGCCGAGGTTTCCAAGGGAATCGCCGCCGTGTCATTAGAGACTGAAATTCCTGTTTCCTTTGGTGTCATCACTACAGACACGATTGAACAGGCAATTGAAAGAGCCGGCACAAAATCCGGGAACAAGGGATGGGATGCCGCTCTCTGCGCTATTGAGATGGTCGATCTTTTCAGAAAATTATGAGGAATCGATGGGTCGAAGGAGAAAGGCAAGGGAAGTTGCTCTACAGGTTCTTTACCAGCTCGACGTTGCAAAAATTGAAGTAAAAGAGGCTGTGGAGCTTTTTTGGGATAACTTCGAGGCACCGGAAGAGGCAAAGGAATTTTCTTCCAGGCTGATAGAAGGCACGTGGAATCACAGAGAAGAGATAGACAGACTCATCAGCGGTTGTTCTGAAAACTGGTCTCTCAACAGAATGGCAAAGGTGGACAGAAGTATACTCCGGATGGCGACCTATGAAATCCTATATTGTCAGGATATCCCTTCCAGAGTAACCCTCAACGAGGCGATCGACCTCGGAAAAGATTATGGTTCAGAAAACTCAAGTTCCTTTTTAAACGGTATTCTGGATGCCCTATATGCAAAATTGCGAAAAGGAAATACAGATTAGAATATCGACTGAACCACCCGATGCTCTCGATTATGAGAACCTGGTTTTAGGGCTTTTTTCCGATGAAAGACCACCCAGAGGATACTGTGGCCTTATTGACTGGCGTCTCAATGGCATGATCTCAAAAGAGCTTGCAAGGGGAAGAATTACAGGCAGTCTTATGGAAAAGGTTCTCATTGCGCCCAACAACCGAATACTCTCATCTAAAGTATTACTCTGGGGTTTTGGAAATTCTACTGAACTGACCTACGATATATTTTACAATGCAGGATACAATATTTCCCAAACGACAGTAAAGATGGGGTGCCTTGATTTTGCCTTTAATGTCCCAATTGCCGGTTCGAGCGGTCTGAAAGTGTCTCTGATGACAGAAGCAATGGTCACCGGGGGCTTCGATTTTTTTTCGACAAATATCGAGAAATCAGTTCCATTTTCTCTTTGTGTGTTGGGTGATGAATCCTCTCTTGACGAAATAGTTCTCGGCCTTTACAAGGTTAAGATAGAGGTCAAAGATAGGATCAAGTTTGATATCTTAGACGCAAAAAAAGGGAGATTATGAGGATAATAATTATCGGGGCAGGCGAGATTGGCTACAACATAGCGGATATTCTCTCTAAAGAGGCCAATGACGTTGTCATCATAGACAAAAACGAAGAGCAGCTGAAGATGGTTTCTGAAAATCTGGATGTGCAGACAATAGTTGGCAGCGGGAGCAGCCCGGATATATTGAAGAAAGCCAGTCTGGATAATTCCGATATGGTTGTTGCAGTGACCGATAGTGACGAAACAAATATTGTAGCCTGTCTGCTTGCGGCCACACAGTCAAGGGTGCCCATCAGGATCGCCAGGATAAGGAATCCGGAACTAAACGGGAATTCCACCCTCTTCTCTAAAAACCATATCAATGTGGATCTATCCATAAACCCGGAGCGCGAAGCGGTAAAAAATGCCGTTAACCTCATGGAATTCCCCGGCGCCTCGGAAATTATTGATTTTGCCCAGGGACGCATTAAACTTGTAGGATTTAACGTAGGCGCCGACTGTATTGTGTTAGGAAAAAAGCTTCGTGAGATCAGAGAGATGACTGGTGGAAAGAAGGTCCTGATTGTGTCCATCACGCGTGGGGGAAAACTTATTGTACCGATAGGCGATTCAGTCATCAAAAAAAATGATTATATCTTCACCGTTGCGGAATCGACCGAGATCAGAAACACGCTAAGATTTTTCGGGAAAGATATGGATCCTCCCAGGAAAGCAATCATAATGGGAGGTGGGATAATGGGACTGATGCTTTCCGAATTGCTTGAGAAAAAAGGCATTACCGTTAAAATTATCGAAAAAAGACAGGACAGGTGTGAAACCCTGGCTTCCAGGTTAAACAAGGTTGTTGTCCTTCACGGGGACGGAACAGGCCAGGAACTCCTTAAGGAGGAGAATATCAAGGATACCGATTATTTTATTGCCGTGACAAATGATGAAGGGGCAAATATCCTGGGCGCACTTCTGGCGAAACAGCTTGGAGCCAAAAAAGTGATATCCCGGATAAACAGGGTGGATTATGCCCATATTATCCCCACGGTAGGCATAGACGGCGTTATAAACCCGAGACATGCGGCGATCAGCAAGATATTGCATTACATAAGGAAAGGAAAGATTATCTCGGCTACTCCTCTTTACGATGAACGCGCAGAAATCTTTGAAGTTGTCGCTCTCCCGACTTCGGAAATAACGAACAAATCCCTCAAAAACATCAAGTTCCCGCGGGGCACGATAGTAGGCGCTATCCTGCGGGAAGATGAAGTCATTATTCCCGGGGGCGACTCAGTTGTCTTTCCGGGAGACCATGTCATAATCTTCACCCTCCGTTCCGCAATCACACAGGTGGAAAAGATCCTGACAGTAAAGCCGGATTACTTTGGATGAATGGCAACTAATCAGGTGGATAGGCTGAAGGCTGAAGACTGTTAGGAAAAGCGGGTATACTGTACACTTTGAAGCCATGTTTGATGCAAAAACCTGCTGTTTCTCTGCCAAAGCGCCGCAATTGTGTTTTTCGGGTACCTTCAGCCTTCAGCCTAAACAGCTTCAGCCTGACTACGTGAGTAGTTACGATGAATATAAAACACATTTGCCACATCCTGGGGGCATTCCTCTTCTTCCTGGGTCTGACAATGCTCCTTCCCATAGGTTGCTCTGTTTACTTCAGGGAAGGGGATTTTAAAGCTCTTCTCCTGTCCCTTGTAATAACTTCCGCAACAGGCGCACTTTTTTACTTTTTCTTTAAACCTCGTGAGGAACAGATATCTTTAACCCACAAGGAAGGCTTTGTAATTGTAACCGCCGGTTGGATACTCGCCGCTGCCTTCGGGTCTCTTCCCTATCTTTTATATGGGGCTTTGCCCACATTTGTCGATGCATTCTTCGAATCCATGTCCGGGTTTACAACCACCGGGGCAACGGTCATCACAAATATAGCGGGTATCCCCCACGGTATTCTCTTATGGCGCTCCCTCACCCAGTGGTTAGGGGGAATGGGTATCATTGTACTGTCGATCGCCATCCTTCCGATCCTCGGGGTGGGAGGAATGCAGTTGTATAGAGCAGAGCTTCCAGGTCCGGTAAAGGACAAGCTCAAGCCACGCATAGCAGAAACGGCCAGGGTTCTCTGGATCGTTTATGTTATTATTTCAACAGTCGAGTTTATCCTTCTCCTTTTCGGAGGTATGAGCGTTTTTGATTCTCTCTGCCATACCTTTACAACGATGGCCACAGGTGGCTTCTCCACAAGTGACTCAAGTATTGCCCACTTCCACAGCGCCTACATAGATGCGGTAATCACCGTATTCATGCTGACAGCCGGGATTAATTTCTCTCTCCACTACAGTCTCCTGACAGGAAACTTCAAGACATTTTTTAGAAACAGAGAACTTCGTTTCTTTCTTGCGCTTGCGCTTGTTGGAATGATTCTAATAACCATCAACCTGCGTCTGAATTTCTTTAGTGACACGATAAAGTCTTTTCGCATTGCCTCCTTCCAGGTGGCTTCCATCATTACCACAACAGGTTTTACAACAGACAACTTCGCAAACTGGCCGGCGCTCTCCAAGATTATATTACTTCTGTTGATGTTCGCAGGGGGATCGGCAGGTTCCACCGGTGGAGGCATAAAATGCCTGAGGATACTACTTATAATAAAGCACGGGTATGGAGAACTTTACAGGCTTGTGCATCCACATGCGGTGACCACTGTTAAGCTTGGAAAAGAAATCGTATCGGCGGAAATAATGGGAAGCATCTGGGGGTTTTTCATCCTCTACCTTTCGGTAACCGTTGTAGCCACTCTTATAATGTCTCTGCTTGGGCTGGATATGATGACGGCCTTTTCCTCGGTCGCCGCAACCATCGGTAATATCGGACCGGGATTCGGGATGGTGGATCCTGCTTCAACTTATGCGGAAATACCTTATTGCGGGAAGTGGATCCTTTCTTTCTGCATGCTGGTGGGAAGGCTTGAGATTTACACCGTTATTGTCCTTCTGATCCCGGAATTCTGGAGAAAATAGGGCAACCGTTCACAGAACATTGGGGGGCCATAGGGGACGTCCCTCTTCCTCCTAACTGAACCAGAAAAGGAATTGCCAGACAAACCGCAATAAGGTATACTGGTATCAGCTCAATAAATAGGGGGATTACATTTTTAAAGTGTTGGTCTCGAACCACGATAAGCGTTCACCGAACATTGAAATTAGAAATTAGAAATTGGAAATTCAGCCTTCATGCTTTTATACTGCTCGGCTGAGCTCACGCTGAAGTCTGTCAACTCGTAAATTCGTTTCATCTCTCCCAAATTTCTAATTTCCAATTTCAAGTTTCAAGCCGTGAATGGCTAAGATTCACAATCACTCTTACATATTGGGGGTTGCCCCTATTTATTGAGCTGATAC
>JAUWNZ010000304.1 GCA_030612385.1 Pseudomonadota bacterium
TTCAGACGGCCGCTCTCTGTTTCAGATCGCCCACATCCTCCTCCAGACTCACTACCCTCCTGTCCAACTGCTGGTATTCATCCCTCCTGACAATAACCTCATAAAGACGGTCCATCCTGGCGTTTATCTTGTCTATTTTACCGCCAAGCTCCTCCCTTACAGAATCGATCCTCTGAGTGAGTTTCTCCCTCACGGAATCGATCCTTTTATTGGTTTCATCGATCCTCTTATTGGTCTCATCGATGCGCCTGCTCTGGTCTGCAAGGTGAAGGTTGATGTCATCCAATCTCTTGTTTGTCAGATCCAATCTGACCTTTATCTCACTATTTCCTTCCCTTATCTTGTCTAAATCAGGAACAATCAGTTCTTTAAGCGCGGCCATCACTGCGTCTTTGATATCCATATCTTTCCTTGCCTCCACATTGATAATTTACGATAAAATTTCCTCCTCTCTCTGTCAAGCAGAATCTGGATGGGGTCAGGTCTCCGTTTGACTTATGTTTGACAAGAAGAGGAATGGAACGGGGCTGCGTTCTCATCCCTGCGGATGCTTAAAAGAAAAGGGTGCTTAATCGCCCCCTTTTTTCTTCTGTTTACTGTCCTGTCAAGGAGCGGCAAGATCAAGATTCTTTAAAAGACAAATATTATCCGGGTTGCCCATCTTTTTCACAAATGCCTCATCGGCGGTTACGAGAATGGCTCCGGTCTCGCGTGCAGCGGCCAGATAGGATGCGTCATAAAACGTAACCCTTTTCTCTTTCATCCAGAGGAAGCACTGTCTGCATATACCCTGAGAAGGAACCACGTTCCTGATATTCAGATCGAGAAGCAGTTCCATTTTTGCTAACGCCTCTTCAGGGATTTCCCGACCCAGAAAGTTTCCAACTTCATATTGCCAGAGTGTCGGGGTTGAAATTTCAGTGTTGCCTTTAACCCACTCATTTAGAAGAATTATGGCTTTCTTTTGATCGGGTTCGCTCTCATCGCCCAAGAGCCACTTGATAATAATGGAGGTATCTACAACGTATTTTCTCATTAATGAGCATACCTGTCTTTCGCGAGACTTCCCACAATATCGCGATTTGAAAAATGTTTTCCCCCCGATGCAGAATCGAGAAGTTTGGCCACTACCCTTTTTCGACGAATCAACTCCAATTCTTTGCGAAGAGCATTATTTACAATCTTGCTTCTTTTTCCGGCGGGGACTAACGCTTCAAGATCACTGCAGATATCGTTTTCAATAAGAAAGTTTAATTTTCTGGTTGCTCTCCCCATATAATGCCCCCTAACATAACCTGTATTTGTTAAGTGCGGATTCTACGCCATATACAAATAATAGTCGATAAAAAAAAGCATGTAGGGTGGATTAAGCGGAGCGAATCCACCGAAAACTCTTCGTAGCCGCACCGGCACAACAAAGAACGAGAGATAAAAGGTTTTGTTGGGTTTTGTTTCTCCCGCCAGAGGCGGATCTTCGACAACCCAATCTACGGATTGCTTTGGTGGATTCGTCGCTTACGCTTCTTAATCCACCCTACGAACTTCGTCCCCACAAGAGAAGGGGACTTAATCGCCCCCTTTTTTTTAAGGGGAGGTCGTGTATTCGGCCCTGACAAAATACAACTTGACTTATAACGTTATCCGTTATATTTAATATACTATGATAGAAAGCTTCAGGTGTAGTGAAACGGAGAAGATATTCAATCGGCAGTTTTCCCGGAAACTGCCTCACAGTATTCAAAGAATAGCGTTTCGGAAGCTCAGGATGCTGAATCGGAGTTCTTCAATCCAGGATA
>JAUWNZ010000315.1 GCA_030612385.1 Pseudomonadota bacterium
TGAACCACCGGACAGGCCGGAGGTAATGGAAAACCCTGAGCCTCTGTACGTAGTAATGAAATCTATGTTTACAGGCTTCACCTGTTCAAATAATTTTTCGTCTATCACGAATGTGATGCCATCTTCCTCAAAGACCTTATCTTTTTCCTTAGCCTCATCCAGAGACATTCCCAGTGAAGGGCCCGCTCACCCGGCTCCGGCATACACCAGCCGGACAGGGATTTTTTCTTCCCTCGATTCAAGGAACTTTCTGAGCATTTCCTGTGCCTTTTCTGAAACTTCAAACATTTTGTTTTCTCCTTTATATTTTTTTTACTCTTGAATGGATCTTTTAACAAGCTCCATATAATATTCTATAATACCGTCAACAATGCAGTAGCAAACGCAAGGTCCATCGATCTCCCCATGTATCCATCCTGTCTCTTTCAATACTTTAATATGCCGGGAAACGCTTGACTGCGCCAGCGGAAGAACGCCGACAATATCACCGCAGATACATCTCTTTTCCGGAGGATTATGGGCCAGGATACGAAGAATCTCCACCCGCGCGGGATGTGCAAGCCCTTTGGATAATTCTGCCAGCCTTTTTTTACATGTCTCGGGATCTGTTTTTTCAAGAATCCGGGCGTCTATCGAAAGAGGGTTGCATGTACAATTATCAGTTTTCACTGGCAGCTTCTCTCCTTTCAGGTCTTGCAGCCCTTATATACGCGGAAAAGACCATCTGTTCAGTGCCGTTGCCGAAATCCCGGTTTCTGATTATCAGATCACTGTTGTCTTCCCGTGTAATCGAGATTTTTTCAAACCCCTGTTCCTCAAGAATCTGTCTCACCTCATCGGGTGAGCTGCCGCCACAACATTCTTTCTCGCACCCCGAATCGGACGAAACAGCGATGCCGGCGTATTTTTTTCTGACCATATCCCTGGTCTTTTTGTCTGAATATTTTATTGCACTCACCCTCTATAATCGTTTATCGTAGATACACGATAAAGATAATAACAATAACCGGAATGTCAAGTCGTTTTTAATCAAGGTGCGATACCCCAATCCACCAGTGATACTGGGAACGTAGTTGACAAGCTTGAATAACTCCTTTAGCATCCGCCTATCTTTTTAATAAGAAGGTAACAGCTGCCACGACAAGCCCGCCTGAAAAAGGTGGAGCAATTCATAGAAAGGGTACGCTATGCCCCCGACAGGTCGGGGCATATAATTGGAAGTAACTTGAATTTAATGCTATGTTACGTTCACTTTTATAGACAGACGGGACGCCTGTCCTACCTACTATCCCCTGGGTGTGAGAACGTCTGCCCTGTGTGGTGTGGGATGCATGTTCTTCTGTCCCCCGTAGTAGGTCGGGCGTCTCGCCCGAGTGGAGATAAAAGAGGAGAAGCATAATGAAAATATCCGGTAATATTTTTTACACGGTATTCCGATCCTTTTTAATAGTCCTTTTTCTGCTGGTCTTCCATCAGCTCTGTTACGCGGAGAGCGGCCCCGACATTCCAGAACCCCTTGAACCCTGGGTTGACTGGGTTTTATACGACCAGGAAGAGCAAATAAAAT
>JAUWNZ010000097.1 GCA_030612385.1 Pseudomonadota bacterium
GGCCTTTGGCCCTTAAAATCTTCTTCCCACGGATTAAAATCCCAACTTCCTCCTGACTCAAATCTTTATTCATGGCTGCCTCCAAAACAGATCAACATGATGTCCCAAAACATAGAGCCTCATCCTCCCTTCAGGCTCCAACACCAAATTCATTAAACTCCGGGATATGTCAACGCCATCATAACCTATTTGCGTTTCAGGATCGATCTTTTTAGAAAGAGACTCAAGAACAGCATCTACTCTGCCATGAAAACGGTCTGCAGGCACCAGCAACCCGCCAAGACCTTGATGTGTCCGCTTATGGTTATGGGTCTCAACCCATTTCTTGATGGCTTCTTCAGCATCTTTTACACCCTTAAATTCCTGGCGCCGGATCAATTCTTTTTGTATCTGTTTGTTGGCAGCCTCAACCTTGCCAAGGGTCTGGGGATGATGAGGGCTGGCATGGGTCTGGTGGATACCCTCTACCTCCAGATATTGTTCAAACCGGTTAACTCCACGCCATGAATAAAATACAAAACCGCGGTCACTTAAGACCTCCTCCATCTTTCCATACCGGTCTATAGCTTCCTGAAATACCCCGATAACCATATCAATGGAGGTCTCCGTAGATAGACGAAATCCAAGAATAAAACGTGAAAAATCATCAAGGAGCAAAAGAAGGTATACCTTCTGCTTATGAATGAAAAACTCCAGGATATCAATTTGAACCAGCGAAAGAGGACGGCTTGCTTCAAAACGCAGGCTTTCTTCCTTGTCACGCTTTTTGCGAATACCCAGGTAACCATTAGCCTCCATTATCCTTTGAACTGTTCGGGTAGAAATCGTTATCCCCTGTCTCCTTAATTGATTTCGTACCTGACTTGGTCCAAATCCCGGATAACGTTCCCAGGTCTCAAGAACTCCCTTCTCCTGTTCTTCGGTGACCTTTTTGATTCCACGGCCACGGGATTTTGGCAGGTATGCTAAAAATGCCTCCTCTCCCAAGACTTCTAATTTACGCTGCCATTGATATACCGTCGTGTAATGAATCCCAGCTAAATTGCCGGCTTTCTTTATCACAATTTCCTTTGCGCTTTCCAGGATATCCAGCTTCTGCTTTTGTGTAAAATGCTTCTTCTTTTCCATCACACTTCCTCCTTTAATTTTCCAGAAGAAAGAGTTACCCTCTTTTTGCCAATTCTTTACGGATTCTTAGTAGCAGAAACAATGTTGCATTGATTATTTTAAATCCGCCTGTGCCATAATAGGATAGAGCAAATGGTCATTATGTGTTTCACGGTTGACACGACATTAGGTTGTTTTTCCTACAGCCTTCAGCTACCGATCTGATGTTTGCGGTTGTAGGGGCGGATTTAGCCGCTCTTGACAGGGTTCCATATAAAAGCTATCATGATGTGTGTATTACCATACAATACCATCATGGAGGCATTATTGTGCTGCGAACACAGATTCAAATAGAAGAGGATCAGATTGAGTGGCTGAGAGCGGAGGCCAGGGCCAGGGGTGTGTCAGTTTCTCAGCTCATACGTGAAGGGGTTGCCCTCTTTCGAACACAGGAGGAACATTTTCCTGAAGACAAAAAAAAGAGGGCGCTTGCCGCTGTCGGGCGCTTTTCATCGGGGATTTCCGATGTTTCAGAGAGGCATGATGACTATTTGGCAGAGGGCTTCAGCAAAGAGGTTCGTCATGGAGAGTGAAAAGGTTTTTGTGGATACCTCGGCCTTTTATGCCTTGATGGACCGTTCGGATAATAATCATGAGGAAGCAGCCGGATTATGGAAATCTTTTCTAAAGAACGATTTCTATTTCCATACCGGCAACTATGTTGTTGTGGAAACACTTGCCCTTTTACAGGGCCGCTTGGGTTTTGAGGCTGCCAATCTCTGGTACAGGGATGTGCTGAGCATGGCGAAGGTTCTGTGGACTGACGAATCAATGCACAATCGGTCATACGATCTCTGGCTTGGCATGGGCCGGAGAAAACTGAGCCTCGTTGATTGTGTCAGTTTCATAACGATGCGGCGCTATAAGATCGAAAAGGTTTTTGGCTTTGACAGGTATTTTAAAGAACAGGGATTTTTCTCTTATTCTCTTCCCTGAAGGATTAAAACAGGCCTCTCCAGAGACAGGAGGCTGAATTGGACATCACGAAACAGGGGCGAACGCTCAGTCGAACGGTAAGAGGGCACCCATTCAACCTTCACAAAAATAAAGCGTAAATCAGTAAGGAGACAAATATGAAAAAGTGGTGTGTAATCGTCATTCTTTTTTTGTTTTTGTTTGCGCCTTTTTTTGCTGTGGCACAGAACGTTCCTTCTCAGATCAAAGAAGTGACCCTGTTTTCAAAACAGGCGCTGGTTAAGAGGGAAGCATTCGCACAAATTCAAAAAGGGCTTAATGAACTTTTTCTGGAAATTCAAGCATATCATGTCGATCGGGATTCCCTTTCGGCAGCGGTCTTTGGGGACGGGGAAATCTTTAGCGTTCAATTCAAGGAGATTCCCCTTAAAGAGTCGCCCCGGGAAAAGATCCTGGCCCTGGAGGAAAAGATCAAAAAACTTAAAAAGTCGAAAAGGATTTTGTCTGATAAAAAGGAAGAGTTGAATAAAAATGATGCCTTTTTATGTTCTCTGATCAATTTTGCCAAAATCCAGGTTCCCCGCGAGATCAATACCAGTTTTCCGAAGATTGAAGATTTAACCCAGACCCTTGCATTTTTGAACTCCAATTTCCAAAAGATTAGCGCGGAAAAACAGTCTATTGACGCTTCCATAGAAGAAACAGACAAAGAAATCAAAGTGCTGAAACAGGAACTGGATGCTCTTCAAGTGCCAGGCAAAAAAAACAAAAAGGTCATTGAAGTCCTGTTCAATTCAAAAAGAGAACAAAATATCCACATTCAAGCTTCTTATCTTACTCAAAACGCATCCTGAACTCCAGTGTATAAGGTTGCCATTCCACTCACTCTTACAGAGGCCGATGTGACTATGTTTTCCAATATCCGGCAGAAAACGGGTGAGGACTGGAGAAAAGTGGCATTGTCCGTTTCAAATGTCATTCCCTTAAAAGGTGTGGGCCTTCCTTCCATTTCAAGCTGATTCCTGGATGTGCCAAGGCCGGGGGACAAAGCTATGAGGAAGATCGGCCGGCCTACCAAGTGGGAGGGCGCTTTCGGTACGAATAATAATGAAGCTGGAAGAGGCTCTCGACATTCCGGAACAGGAGGCAGCATTTACCATGGCTCAGAAAAAGGAATTGCCCCTTTCCTTTGAATACAAAATTCCCCGGATGCTCAATATCGAATCGAGAGATAAAGAGACAATTCTGCCCCTTTTTACGAAAAAGTTGCAGGGAAGTTTTTTCTATTATGCTGTGCCGAAGACCGTCCGCTCACCTTTTTGATCTTTAAAGCCAGGGCAGACAAGGAGCTTTTGAGTGGGTCTTTGAATGTTTACTTCGCAGACAGGTATATCGGCAAGACCTATCTCAGCGAAAAAAAGGCCGGAGAGGAATTTAACATGAGCCTTGGTGCGGACAGGAACCTTAAAGTAAAGCGTGAAAAAATAAAGGAAACCTTTTTGGGCAAGATTGAAAGAGATACCGTTGTCAGGGAACTTGCTTATAAAATCACGGCAGAGAATATAAAGGACAAGTCCGTTATTCTCAGGGTAATCGACTCCATTCCAGTATCACGCACGGATAAAGTGCAGGTAAAAAACATAAGGATTACCCCGGAGCCTGGGCAAAGGAATTATCAGGACCAAGAGGGGGTTATGCTCTGGGAATATAATTTACAACCCAGGGAAAAACAGGAAATCAACATTGAATTTGTGGTTACCTATCCCAAAGATTTGTTCGTAAATGGGTTGTAATATCTGATTAGTAGAAGCATCGGGGCAAAGAGGAGGGTGAATAAAATTCAAATGAAACCGAATGAAATTGAGCAGGAGAGCTTTCGTATTATTGAAAGCGAGGCAGGGAATCACGGGTTTTCGCAGGATCAATGGATCATTGTCAGGCGAATGATCCATGCCACCGCAGATTTTGACTATCTGTCATCGATCAGATTTCACCCTGGGGCGATTGCAGCCGGTATCGGCGCTGTTAAATCGGGTAGAATGATCATAACAGATATGGAGATGGTAAGGTCAGGCATCAATAAAAGACTGCTGCGTCTTATCGACCTCGTCGAGGGGAATAGGGCACATCCGGCGCTGATCATCGGCTTGCCCGTGGGGTTTGTCAATGCCTCTGAGTCCAAGGAGCAACTTTTAGAGTCGAGATGTCCTTACATAACAAATCGTGGACGCAAAGGGGGGCCTGCCGCCGCTGTCAGCGCCGTAAACGCCCTGGTTTTAGGCTGTAGGCATTTAGGCTGAAGGCTGAAGGAAAAACGTAACTACTCGGGTTCACGGTTCACGGTTCAAGGTTAGAGAGCGATGGGAATTGAACGTTTGGAAGATGGGAAATGTCTAATGATGTATTCCATGTTCCAGCCCTAACCCGGACAAGCAGGAAACAAGAAATGGTTCACGGTTCAAGGTTGATCGCTTTGAAAAAGAAATTAAGGAGTTCATAAAATGAATGTTGAATTGAAAGCAGGATCAATCTCCGATTTTTTTGCTTCAGCCAAAGAGACAGCAAAAGAAATTGATGAGGGAAGGAAAGTAACAAAAAAAATATTATTTGGGTAGACCCATTTGATTTAATGGCTATTCTTTAAGACGGAGAGAACAAAATTAGTTCAATATTTACGAAAAAAGAGAAGAGTCTCTTTCTCCGAGTTAATGTCAGAGATGCAGCGCACTCCTGTAAGCCTGAATAACGACCTGAAAATTTTATCTAAATATCAGGTAACTACTCAGGTAGTCAGGCTGAGGCTGTTGTAGGCTGAGTAGTTACTTTTGTAATTATCTCGCCACCGATCTACGCAGATTGTCACTGATATTTTTTCTTTTATTGTAACTACTCACGCAGTCACGTAATTTCTTTGTATTTAAACCTATACTGCAACCGGTCATAATTTGAGATTTTACTATCATGTTATTTTACCACGAAGCGCACGAAGAACACTATTCGTTAACCTCGATCTTTGTAATCTTCGCGGTAAATCTTTCCTTGCAATTCCGACTGATTCAAAAAGCGCAATTTATGGCCGTGTAGAGTACATCTGCATTCATCTGTGTGAATCTGTGTCTGAGTAGTTACAATATCAGTTAGTAAAAATATTTAAGGAGCCAAATCCAAGGCATGGAGTGAATAAGGTAATTCAATCAACATTGATGAAATCGTAAAAAGTCCACGCAGTGTCATTCTGAGGAGCGGAGCGACGAAGAATCTCAATGATATCAGATTCTTCGCTATCGCTCAGAATGACAAAAGAGTATTTTTCCGACTTCCAAGTAACTTAAATTTGCAAA
>JAUWNZ010000211.1 GCA_030612385.1 Pseudomonadota bacterium
ATCTTTTACCAGATTAGCAAGCGGGCTTTGCTTGTCATCATTCTTTATTTCGCCCAAATTTCTTC
Source organism: Pseudomonadota bacterium (assembly GCA_030612385.1). Classification (GTDB taxonomy): domain Bacteria; phylum Desulfobacterota; class Syntrophia; order Syntrophales; family JADFWA01; genus JAUWNZ01. Next base: position 66 of record JAUWNZ010000211.1, read on the forward strand.
CGCTGTAGTGAACGATTGAATATAAAACAGAATCAGCCGGCAAAAATTCCTGATATCTCAAAGCCCCATCTTCAGCTGTCCCGGTCTTAGAGCTGATCTTGATATTTGTTTGAATTTCAGTGCAATAAGATACAGCATAATCGAACATTTCATCGGAGATTAGAATCAGCCTTTCAAGTTCGGGAAATGTTTTTTTGAAAAATTCATCCTCAATTTCTTTAGTAACATTCACAACCGCATCTTCGAGAACAATCTGCTTTTCTGATCCCCCTTTTCCTATCCAGATAGCACTATCTTTCTTAATATCCTGTTCATGTATTGTCATTTCTTCGCCAAGAGTTATATACTCCAAATCTGTTTTAAGCCTTTTTAGAACCGACGGGCAGGTTACCCAAACAAACGGCGCAATATTTGACCGCATGGGAAATGCAAGCAGCCTGACATCTGAAACCGACATTGCACCAGGCAGATTATCTATTTTCTTATCCCAGCCGTCCTGTTCATCGGAGCCGAAAATAAGATTGATAAGCTGTGTGTCATTATTTTTATCCACGAAATCTCTAAAATGCGCCCTGAAAGCCCCTTTAACGCCGGATGCCTGAATGTGCGGCCAGCTTGTATGCTGTTCTCTTTGAATCGGCAGGTCAACAGCAGATGTCGAAGTGCCACTGCCGGCATGGATTGGAGATACCGCATAAAATTTACAGATTGAACATAATTCTTTTTTCAACATAACCGCCCCCTATATTTCTATAAAATTATCATTTAGTTTGTCGTTAAAAACACTGCCCGGCGGGAAAAACCCTGTCATCGGCTTGTGGAAACCTTTTTTCATATCCCATCCACCTTGATATTGAATTTTACCGGTGGCAACGACTGACTCGTTTGCCTGCTCTGTGCCTGCTGTTTGTGAAACAGACATAAACAAATCGGAATTGCCCTTGCTAAAATTAATATCCGGTATTTTGGTGTATAAACCGAATCTTTGTTCAGCCCCCAGGTTCAAGACTCCGGTATCTGAAATCGGCAAATTCTTATCCACCCCGAATATCAGTCTTACATTTTTGTTAAGCCTTGCATGACTGAAAGAGTATAAATGATGAGCCCTTACACTCCGATTACTGTCAAGGGCAATGCCGGTTCTGTTTTCCACATCATAAAAACAATGAATCTCTTTTCCGGAAACGATGTTTTTTTCAGAATATAAGTCATATAAAGAAATCCATTTCCCGCCCAGAGTTTTCAATTCACATTTCTCACCCTTTGCCCAAAAAAGATTTTTTAAAGAGGTTTTTACCAAGCTGGTTTTTATCAAACGGCTTTTATATATCTTTACTTTCTCTTCTTTTCCGTCATCCTTATCAAAATACCACGAATACGGCGCCGGCACGTAGATCATTTTATCCTGTTCAAACAAAGGACCGACAACCGAAAAACCAGCCTTTTTATCTGCCGGGCCTATTATGTCCAGTAACTCACCGTCAATATTATTGTCATAATACTGATCAATCGGTATTATGTTCTGCTTCAGAATCGCTGTTCTCAACGCGCCTTCCATAGTGCGCGCAGGCGGAGGGAAATTGGCTGTTGCGGTATGGTTTTCCCCTATGTTCATAGGCTCGGCTCCCCTGAAAAAAAGAGTGTCAGCAGGTTTAAAGCTGTACCAGTTCATTATCATTCACCCCCTTTGTCGGCGATAAATCCGGCGACAATCAAGCCTTCCGGTTCAAAAGCCTGTTCGTTGTCCTCTTTTTTTACTACAACGATATCGACCATTCTTTTTGCAAATTCTTCGAGTTCCTCTTTGCTGTTTTTCCCTGCGGTCAGCATGGAACGATCAAGCTGTTTTTTAATAAAATTAGTCAAAAGATTCTTGTAATCATCCTTTTTTAATATTGCTTCTATTCCGGTTCTGAATTGTTCCAATCTGTAAACCAGAGAAGCGGAAATTTTCTTTTTCTTTTTGTTGCTTATCAATTCTCCGATCCGATGAAACGATTCCCAGGCTTTGCTTTCATCCCATTTTCTGGCAAAATATCGCGAGCCTCCTGAGCGTTTTCTAAGCTCAATGGCACAGGCATTACGTCCGGTTTCTTTTTTGGCTTTATCGTCAAGAAGATGATGAGCGTCTGCAATCATCTGAGATAAACTTTCCTTATGGTGACAAATCAGAATGCCGGCAGAAATGGATATACCATCTCCTTTCCCGAGACAGACCGACATCTTGCCGGGTTCCACGTTCCAGCTATTGCCGATAGTTTCATCTTTTTGATCTGAAATAATCCTGAAAAAAGAATTATAATATTTTTGTATCTCCTCTGCGGCTTTTAATGCCGTATCAACCGGCAAAACAGCGCAGACGTCATCCCCGCCGGCATAAATCAGCCGCCCATCATTAGCTCTTATAATACTATCAACTCCGTAAATGGAAAAATCCCCTAATGATTCTGATATAGCCGCATGAATAGCTGGTGTAAGAAGTCGTTTGGGGTAGTTTGTAAATATATCATTCCATGTTTTTTTATAATTTTTGTCAAATTCAGGCTGTTTTAATCTTTCCACAATTTTAGGATGCATTACCGATTCCCAGGTTGACGCAAGGGTTTCGCCGTTGACCAGCTTCCCCATCTTATCACCGTCCATGAGAAGTATTGCAAAATAGCGGTCCCTGTTTTCCGCTTTTTCATCAGGTTCATTGTGAGCCTTTTGTGCTATTTCGTATTGTTCTTTTTCATCGGTTATATTCTCTCTTGTAAATTTATCATAAAAGGCCAGTTGAGTTGTTGATGGAAAATGTTCCACATCTTTAAAGCTGTTCCATAAAATATGACCTTTTTCTTTTTGCAGCGCTTTATATGCTATTCTTTTGATCATACATATTGAGCAAAGCCTTTCGTTTTCTTGAACACCGATTTTCGCGGAAGTATAACCGTCACAAGATATAAGAAAATGTGTGGTCAACAAATCTCTCTAAGGTAAGTCTGAGCTTGGTTCATCCGAATCAGGAGAAGGTTCATCAGTTGAGACAAAATCTTATATTCTAAG
>JAUWNZ010000021.1 GCA_030612385.1 Pseudomonadota bacterium
ACACAAAATACGATGAGGGTAGTGAAATGCCCGGGGCCGAATTTCTCGGTGGCGTGAGTGTTAATTTTTAGGCTGGTCATTTCAAAAATCGGAAAGAGGTACTGTGGCAATCAGAAGTAAAATATGGATCATTTTTCTATTGGTAATGTGGCTGCCTCCAGGTTCTGCCGCAAATGCGGCAGAACCTGGAGGAGTATTCTGGTGGGAACTTAAAAGTCCTGGAACCAATACGAACAGAGAGCAAATGTCCGTTTCTATGGAAAAACCGAAGACTCTTTTGCTTTGCCGGGGCAGGTTCCCACATAAAGAGAAAGAGATATGCGTCAGCAACAACGAAGTATGGATCAGATCGCCTGATGGTATCATATCCAAGGCCGATCTATCGTTGGAGAAAGGAATTATAGCGCTTTCTTTCCCATCCAGGCTTAACCCGGCTGTGATTAATGGTCTCTATCTGATAGGCGCCCATATGGATGTGAGGTCTATGGATATTGACTCAGACGGCACAGATGAAACGGTTCATTGTTATTCAAAATACCTGCTATATCACCAGGATGAGGACAGCATCCAGGGAGGCAGACAGGATGTATTCTTTAATGACCCAGATAAGATTGCCCTTGAGATAGGCCCGGTTGATACACAAAACGAGAAGGGAAAGACACTCTGGAGAGAGGCAGGCTTTCAGGAAGCGCTCAAAAAGCACAGGCTGAAGGTTTTGTACAAGGGGGAACCTCTTTCCAATGCAAATGTGGCAATCTTTACTGAAAGTGGTTGGGAAAAAAGAGCAAAAACTAATGCAAAAGGCATATTCACATTTGTTCCTTTGCAAGGCATTCAGGCCGAAGAAAAGGTTGAGAGATGCCTTTATGCGGCGTCGTTCAGAGACCCGTTAACCGGTCAATACCATTGTTCCAGCTTAATGACATATATAAAGCCTCATCGTCCCTTGTATGACAGCAAGGCAAGAGGTTTTAATCTCTGGGCAGTTCTAAGTGTGAGTCTTTTTCTGTTATACGTTGCCACTCTGATATATCGAAAAAAAAGACGCTCTGATAAAGACCTTGCTGAATTTGAGAGGCATAAGATTGATGAACACGTAAAAAGTCAAAATTAGACGGCAAAGTAAAAAGCTCCAAATTCAAGGCGCGCAAATCCTGAGGAATGAGGCGTACTTACTGTACGCCGCAGTGACGAAAGATGCAGCGGAACGCAGAAGTTGGACTTTTTACGAAGCCGTCAGATTAAAGAGGATTAACAACAGATGACGGTAACGAAACTGAGGTGGACAATATTGATCGTATCCTTTTTCGTCCTGCTCATGGGAGGTTGGATAGGCATCAATCTGGGCGGCTTCCTCCCCACCTATGCCTGTCCTTATGTGGGAGGGTCAAGGGGCGGGGTCTGTTTTCTGTTCAGACTTCAGTACCTCCTTGGAAATGGATCGCCTGAGGCATTCATAGGGCTGGGGAAGCATATTCTTTATTTCTCCCTTCTCGTCATTATCATCGGCAAGGCCTGGTGCGGCTGGATATGCCCACTTGGATTTTTTCAGGATGTCCTGGATCTAATCAGAAGAAAGCTCCATATGGGCTATATAAGGTTTCCTGAACGGCTTCGGGCTAACTTAGGGTGTATTAAGTGGATTTTTTTCTTTATAGCATTGTTAATTCCCCTATGGGTAGCGCATCCCATCTTCGCACCGGCTGTGGCCCGTGACTTTAGTCAGCCTTACTGTCAATTATGCCCCGGCAAACATATCCTTCCTCTCCTTTTGGGCGATACCAATGACGTGACCGTTAATTTCAAAAGTGTCACCACCATTGTCATGTCGATGCTTGGCCTTATTTTTTCGGTTAGCCTTATTGTGGGCGCTTTCCTGAAAAGGCGTTTCTGGTGTTCCTATTGTCCGATGGGCCTCTTGCTTTCCTGGTACAGAAAGATAAGCTTTATAAAACTCAAGAAGGACTGCCAGAAATGCACCATGTGCGAGGCCTGTTACAATGTCTGCCCGTTAGAAATAGAACAGGTTTTTAAGGAACGTGAAAATGAGGATGTGACCTTTCCAGACTGTACTCTGTGCCTGCGATGTGTGGAGTATTGCCCTGAGGATGGCGCCTTAAGGGCGACCTTTTTGGGAAAGACGATTTATAGATCTACCAGTAAAGGTTTTTTTGCGCGACAGCGTATCATCCCGTTAGTTCCTGATGATTAGGTGAAAAGAAAAACGCAACTACTTAGCCACAGATTCACACAGATGAACGCAGACAGGTTTAAATACAAAGAAATCACGTGACTATACAGGTGGATAGTTCGAGTTACGAGTTAAAAACCTGAAACCCGAAAATTACGAAAACACGAAATAACTGCGTGTAAACAGGAAATAGGAAAAAAATATCAGTGATAATCCGCGTAGATCGGTGGCTGAATAGTTACAGAAAAACAAATCAACGAAATAAGCCGGAAGGACAGGAAAGAATTGACTAAGGAAACCGATCAACTGCAAAGACGCAAAGCCCGCTTTGTCCGGGGCCTTGCTAATTCAGCGGAAACGATGCTCGCCGGATTGGAGGAGAACCCCGAATTGCCGGAGGGTATGCACTATTTTATAGATATAATGAGGGACATTTTCGTAAAGGATCAGGAGGAACATTTTTCTAATCCGTTTTGTCGTCAAGACGCTAACAACAGAAAAATAATCGGGACATACTGCCTCATGGTTCCGGAAGAGCTGATCTATGCCGCAGGCGCAATACCAGTCCGGCTTTGCGGGGGAAGCTATGAGGCATCCAGCATTGGAGACGAGTTTGTGCCTCGTGATACATGTCCGGTGGTGAAGGCATCTATCGGCTTCACTTCTTTGAATCTCATATCTCTGTATCAGAAGTGCGATGTCGTAATAATCCCCACCACTTGTGATGCAAAGAGGAAGATGGGGGAGGAACTTTCGAAGTTCACGGAAGTCTGGATGCTCGAAGTGCCCCACGTCAAGGAAAGCGAAGGCTCAAGAAGACAATGGCTTGAGCAGTTGTACGCCTTAAAGAAGAATATCGAAAAGCTCACGGGTGGAAGATTCGTGTGCGGAAAGATCAGGCGCAGGGAATTGGATTCAGCGATCAAGATGGTGGGCCGGGCACAGTATGAGGCGCGCAGGCTCTATGAGATCAGGAAATCGTTTCCACCCGTAATTCCGGGGCGAGAGGCTATGCTTGCGATCAATGCCTATAGTTATGATACTGCTTTTGAATGGGCAAAGGCAATGACCGGGTTGAATGATGAATTGGAAGATCGGCGTGATAAAGGCCGGGTTGTTGCCGGCAGCCATGCGCCACGCATATTGCTTGCCGGTTCTCCCTCGATCTTTCCAAACTGGAAGATACCCTCTCTCCTTGAAGAAATGGGGGCTGTGATTGTAGTTGATGAGTCGTGTATGGGCAGTCGTTACCTTTACGATCCGGTGGGAATAACCGAAAAATCGATGACCGATATGATGGTAGGCATCGCCGCGAGGTATCTTATGCCATGCGTCTGCCCGTCGTTTGCCCCAAATGAGGACAGGCTTTTTAGATTACTTCAGATGATTGAGGAATTTAATGTCGATGGCATTATCTATCATGTCCTCAAAGGGTGCATAGTTTACGACTTTGAGCTGATCCGTGTAGAGAAGATAATGAAGGAGAAGAATATCCCGGTCCTGCGGATTGAGACTGACTACAGTCCTGAAGACATTGAACAGCTCAGGACCCGTATTGAAGCATTTGTAGAAATGTTGGAAACAAAGAAAAAAAAGATAAAGGAAGGATGACTACTACTCAGGTTGTTTAGGCTGAAACTGTCAGCGCCTAATAGTCTTCAGCCTAACAGCCTTCAGCCTAATTACAAGGAAGGATGATTATATGGAATGTTATGCAGGTATTGACGCTGGTTCAACTTACGTAAAGGTGGCTGTTGTGGATAATTGCGCTTTACTGGGATATCAAGTCGCACCTGCGGGGATAGACAGCCGCAAGACAGCAAGGGTGGTATTTAATGAACTGCTTGGCAACTTAGACCTGTCGATATCCGATGTTCTTGCTATTACTTCCACAGGTTACGGCCGGAGACGGATCGATATCGCCGGTGAAACGGTAACCGAGATAAAGGCCCATGCCGCAGGTGGGATACGAACCGCCCCTGATGAAAGAAAAATCGGTACAATCATCGACATCGGTGGCCAGGACAGCAAGGTGATTGTCATCAACGAAGAAGGTGAAACAAAAAACTTTGTAATGAATGACAAATGTGCTGCCGGCACAGGGCGTTTCTTAGAAGTCCTTGCGCGTGTGCTTAACGTGACTGTTGAGGAGCTTGGCCCGCTTTCACTTCGGGCAGAGAGTCCGTGCCAGATAAATAGTCTATGTGCAGTATTTGCGGAATCTGAGGTGATATCGCTCCTTGCAAGGGGAAAAGAACTCAAGAATATTATTGCCGGAATCCATAAATCTCTCGCCAAACGACTTTCGGGAATGGCAAGAAGAGCCGGTCTGAAATCTGATGTGCTCTTAACCGGTGGAGGAGCCCTCAATCCAGGTCTTGTTGCCGCAATCGAAGATGAATTGATGATGGATATCTATGTTGCAAAAACCCCTCAACTCAATGGCGCAATCGGAGCCGCCCTACTTGGCAGAAACTCCAATAAATGATCAATGTAATTACTCAGGTGGATAGGCTGAAGGCTGAAGGCTGTTAGGAAAAGCGGGCATACTGTACACTTTGAAGCCATGTTTGATGCAAAAATCTGCTGTTTCTCCGCCAAAGTGCGGCAATCGTGTTTTTCGGGTACCTTCAGCCTTCAGCCTGAATAGCTTCAGCCTGACTACGTGAGTAGTTAACAATGGTTAAAGGGTAAATATGTTACTTCAATTTGCGGTACCCTATTCCACAGCCTTACTTATAGGCATTACATCCGGAATGAGTCACTGTAGTGTTGTGTGCGCTCCGGTTGTAAGCACTTATATAATGGGAGCAAGAGAAGGCGCACTAAAAGGCCTCAGGTCTTTTGCTGTTTTTACTGTCGGAAGAGTCTTCGTATGCGCAGTTTTGGGCCTGGCTTCAGGTTATATCGGCACAACATTATTTGGTGTGGAAAGCGACTTGCAATATGTCCGGTTAGTTTACAGCTCTGTGTTGATTTTAGTTGGCTTGCTGATGCTTGTGCGTCCTGTGCGCACAAACTGCAGACAGTCAAAAGAGAAAATTAGGGTCTTTGGGTTTTTCTCACAACGTCTTGCCTTCAATCCAACGGCTCACCTGCTTATTATGGGGATGGCATTTGCCGTAATTCCATGTCCGCCGATGGGCGCTGCGCTGCTTTATAGTCTGGAGACGCCGTCAGTAATCTACAGCGGTATCCTGATGGCGCTTTTCGGCATTGGGACGGCAATCTCTCCACTTATCATTATTTGTGCTCTGGCAGGTTGGTTCTCCGGGAAGATCAAAACCGAGGCACCACATTACAGGATGCTGTTCCAGAGGCTCTCCGGCACAATATTGATCTTGCTTGGTAGTTTGCCGCTAATATTTTAAGGAAACGCTTCAAATAAGAAAGGAGATTATACGATGAAACACTTTAAGTTATTACTATGTTTACTAACTTTGTTTATAGTAACCGTCCCTGCCGCCTCTGCTACAGAGCCGGTTCGGGCAATCTGGTGGGAGCTTGAATCTTCCCGCATGGATTATGGTTCCAATGTGAGTATGGCTGAAATGCTCACTTCTCTCGAAAGGCCAAAAACCCTGACATTGCAGCAAGGGAAGTTTCCTCTTTCAGAACACGATAAAGGTGCATTTGTCCAACCATTCATGGTCGATAATGCCAGGGTATGGATCAGAAATCCTGACGGCGTGGTGTCGGAGGTAAATACGTCCGGAGAAAATGGGGTTGTCGCTCTGGAGCTTCCCCATGATCTCAACCCGGGCAAATTGACCGGCCGCTACCTCGTCGGCATCCATCTGGACGCCGGTGTTATGGATTTTGATTCGGACGGCACGAATGAAAGGGTACATCTTTATTCGAATTACCACGTAAGGTATTACATGCAGGATGGCGCTAAAAGTAAGAATAAAAATATGGATATGTTCTTTAATGATCAGGACAAAATTGCCCTTGAGATAGCGCCGCTGGTGGAGAAAAAGAAATTTAAAAGTGCAGGATGTCCGGTCTCCAGCGCTATGAAAAAAGGTAAAAAGGGTGTCGGTTATGTAAGAGCCGGCAGATCTCAAATACCGCTCAGAGAGTACAAGATGAAAGTTATTTACAAAAGCAGGCCGCTTGCAGATGCTGAAGTAGTTATTCTGAGTAAAAGCGGATGGGGGAAAACAGTTATGACCGATTCCGAAGGCGTACTCTCGATCATTCTCCCTAAAACCAGGCCCATTTCTTCTGTTGTGAATATGTCTGCAATGATGCGCTCTAATGATAAAGAGCCGGGTGACCATTCTATGACGGGGAAAGGTATGGATAAATCCCATCATAAGGGAGAAGATAAGGTTGAACATGCAGGAAAAGGCATGTCTGAAAATGCTAAACACGGAATGGCTAAAAAACGCTATCGAGACTCCTATGAAAGCGCATTCAGAACGGAAGACAAGCTGCTTTACATGGTGGCTTATAAAGATATGTCAGCCGGTGAATACCATTGCGCGACGTTGCCGATGTCTTTGCGAACCATGAATATGGGAGGAAGTTACCAGAGTGAATGGCGGAGCAAATCGAAGGGATTCGGTTTTTGGGGCATTATGGGCGCCTCGTTAGGCATAGTCGGTGTCACAGGGAATATTTATCGCAAGAAAAAACGCGACAGGGAAACTATCTTCAAATCTAAAAAATCTCAGACATAGACGTGGTGAGTAACTATCTGAGTAGTTACTCCAAGGAAAATATTGTTATGAATACACTGATTATCTGCGGCAGCAGGTATGGCGCAACCAGGGTCATTGCTGGATGGATAGCTGAAAGACTTGGATATGAGTGCTTGATTGTGGATGTGAAAGAGGCTCCTGATTTACATGAATTTGATCTAATTATCATAGGCTCCGGTATTTATGAAGAACGTCCCATGCCTGAAATATTAAATTACATTGATAAACATATCAAGATACTGGAAGAGAAGAAAAAGGTCATCTTCGGGGTATGTTTAGATACCAGTGGTTTTTTTGTAAGAGGTAAAATTCATGGGGGGTGGGAGTATGTCAGACCTGTAATAGAAAAATTTCAGGATCCGCCCCTTCATGCGGGTGTCCTGCATGGTGAGATAAACCCATCCAAACTTACCACCGATGACGAAAAGAGACTGATGATTTTTTATAATAAAATGCTTAAGCGAAATTATGCCGCAATTCCTTTCAGGACAAAGATGAACAAAGAGGAAGTATGGGAGTTTGCGGAAAGGATACTGAGCAAATTAGGTGGTAAATTCTATTAGTGACTACTCACGTAGTCAGTCTGAAGCTGTTTAGGCTGAAGGCACTCGAAAAACACGATTGCCGCACTTTGGCAGAGAAAAATTAGAAATTGGAAATTTGGTTTTGTACTGTCAACTCATAAACTCGTCTCATCTCTCCCAAATTTCCAATTTCAAGCAGTGAATGCTTACGATTTATCGAGTTCCTGTGATTTCTGGGCTTATCCTAATTTGTTGAGAAGTTGTTTTTATTGCTTGTAACCATTTTTTCACTGACGTTTGGCTAATATTGAGGAGGGTTGTTATGCATATTTCAGAAGGGTTTCTTTCCGCGCCTGTGCTTTTGTCAGGCGGCGTTTTGACGGCTGCCGGCACCGCCGTTGGCCTAAAGAAACTCGATTACGACAGGGTTCCCGAGGTTGCAATACTTTCGGCAACTTTCTTTGTTGGATCTTTCATCCATGCTCAGGTTGGACCATCCAGCGTTCACCTTTTATTGGGTGGGGTCATCGGCTTGCTACTGGGATGGGCCGCATTTCCCGCTATTCTTATTGCTTTATTTCTACAAGGGATTCTCTTCTCATTTGGCGGGTTAACGACCCTTGGCGTTAACACCTTTAATGTTGCTGCCCCCAGTCTGATTGTCTATTATATGTTTGGTAAAATGGTAAGGACAGGAACTCCCAGAGCGGCCATGATCGCCGGGTTTTTTGCAGGCGCTCTTGCCGTCGTATTGACGGTTCTTTGTGTTGCCATTGCCCTGATCGGAACTGAAGAGGGGTTCATCAAATCGGCAGAGGCAGTTGCCATAGTCCATATTCCGGTAATGATTATTGAAGGAATTATAACGGCAATAGTTGTCCGGTTCATCAGAAAAGTTAACCCTGAAATATTGGAGGCTCCTTATGTATAGAATATATATGAAGAAATTAATAATTACCATGATATTCGTCTTCCTTTTTGTTCTTGGTGCCGGATCGGTGATTCACGCCCACCAGTTACTTACAGTTGCTGATGTCATCGGGAATGAAGTTACAGTCGAAGCGGGATTCAGCAATGGCGACATAGCGGCTGGGGCAAAGATAATCGTTACCACCGGGGATGGGAAAGCAATTGCACAGGGAAAAACTGATGAAGAAGGTGTTTTTGTCTTTAAGGTCAACACAAAAACAGATCTCAAAATTGTTGTCGATGCAGGGGCCGGTCACAGGGCCGAGACAACGATAACAGCGGATGAGATTTCCATTTCAGGGTCGGAGGAAGTTTCTGATGAAGGCCCAGAGTTCTCCGGTAATAACTACGACAATCTCACCAATCTTATTGATAAAACTCTTGCAAAAAGAATTAATCCGCTGAAAAAGGAAATACAGGTGCTTGAGCATAAAGCCGGAATGAGAGATATCATTGGGTCGGCAGGTTATATCTTTGGTCTGATGGGAGTTGTTCTCTATTTTCACACAAAAAGGAAAAAGGGATAAAAATAATCAGAGTTTTCGGTGGATTCGCTCCGCTTAATCCACCCTACGAACTGGGCTTCCCCTATTTGTTGAGCTATTATTCTGAACCCTTACTGATAAATCAACTATTGTCGAAGGCAAGTGGTGTTATGGAAGAAAGTTTTGCTCGTGGGAATTCATACATCCACAATCTGGATCCACGTGCTAAGGTTCTCATTGCAACCATTTTTTCTATCATGTTGGCAATAGCAACAAGGCATATTGTTTTGTGGTCGGGGTTGTTTCTCAGCATAGCTATTGTTTTCCAGGCAAGACTGAAATTTGCCATGGTTTTTAAAAGGCTTAAGGTTGTTAATATCATGAATGTCTTTCTATGGTTTTTCCTGCCGTTGACCTTCCCCGGGCATTCCCTGTTACAGCTTGGCCCATTTCACTTCACTTCGGAAGGATGTGAAATGGCTTATATGATTACACTAAGGTCCAACGCAATTCTTCTTTTTTGCATTGCACTGTTGAGTTCCTCGAGTCTTGTTTCTATAGCCCATGTCTTTTCCAGCATGAAAATTTCCAATAAGCTGGTTTATATCTTATTTTTCACTGTACGTTACATCACTGTCATTGAATGCCAATACGAACAACTTAGAAAAGCCATGCGACTCAGATGTTTCAAGCTAAGAGCAAACGTGCATTCTTACCGTTCTCTTGGTTATCTTATCGGGATGTTGGTTGTTAGAAGCTATGCACGGGCAAAACGAGTTTATCAAGCCATGTTATGCCGGGGATTTAAGGGAAAATTTTATGCTATCGATCGCTTCAGCTGGACGACGGGGGACACTATTTTCCTCTGTACTTGCTTTTGTTTAATAATTGGTTTGGGTATAGCACAATGGACAAGAATTCTGATTTGATCCGTCTATCTGATATCCATTTCGGGTACTCACGCGAGAAGGTGATCCTTAAGGGACTGAATTTTAAATTACGAGCCGGAGAAAATATTGGACTAATCGGATCTAACGGGAGTGGAAAAACAACGATATTACAATTGATTATCGGTCTTCTGAAACCGGATTTCGGTATAGTGGAGGTTTTAGGGCATCCATGTATGGTGGAAAAGGACTTTACCCCGATTCGTGAAAAGGTGGGACTTCTCTTTCAGGATGCCAACGATCAACTCTTTTGCCCAACCGTGGAGGAAGATATCGCTTTTGGGCCGTTGAATCTTGGGAAGAATTACAGGGACGTCAGGTTAATTGTTCAAAATACACTTGAAACGATTGGAATGAAGGGTTTTGAGACCAGGCCTACCTATAACCTTTCCGGAGGCGAAAAAAAGCTGGTCTCTTTAGCCACAATTCTTGCGATGAGTCCGGATGTTCTGTTGCTTGACGAGCCCACAAATGGTCTTGACGATCCGACCAGAAAGCGGGTAATAGATATACTTTGCAATTTGCCCCAGGCAAAAATCATCGTGTCTCATGATTTTGATTTTCTCTCGCAAGTTGTGGAAAGAATGTATAACATTCAAAATGGGCGGTTATATCCGAGGGGTTGATTCAACTGTGAACCTAAGCCGGAAGAGCTCAAAGGCGGGCGGGTGGCAGGGACAAACTTGTTTGTCCATGCATGACTACTCAGGCTGAAAGCTGAAAGGCTTTTCTTGTTCTCATGCTCCAGCGTGGGAACTGTAGGGACGTCGTTTCCTACAATCGATCACCTACACAGTAGTGAATGATCCCAGTGTCGTTCATAAATGACTCTGTTTATTTAGTACGATTTTATGAAAAAGTTACTTTTCGCTGTCAATGATTTCACATAGTTGGGACGTCCTACTTTGCAAAAATCGCTGAATTTGGCATTAAAACAACAAAGTCATTGATAGACTAAAGGATATTAGTCAACCCAAAGTCGGTAAGTTATTGTCAGAATTGGGTTATAGTTTACAATTAAATAAGAAAACCAGAGAAGGCGACAGCCATCCTGACAGGAACGCGCAATTTGAACATATTAATGAAGTCGTGAAGGTGTTTCAGGAATCCGGTTTGCTGCTTATTTCTGTTCACACCAGGAAAAAAGAGAAGGTTGAAAATTTCTTCGATAAAGATTGATGCATTCGTAAAAAGTCTGTCATTCCCGCGCAGGCGGGAATCCATAGAAGGCTAAGTACTTGAAAAGACTGGATTCCCGTTTTCACGGGAATGACGAAATTGTGCATATTTTGACTTTTTACGAGACTGTCAAGATTACTTATATGAAAA
>JAUWNZ010000175.1 GCA_030612385.1 Pseudomonadota bacterium
ACGAAACTGCTTCCCCGTCTCTTCGCATAAAGAAACGATCCGACGCATTTCCTCACCTCTGACTGAGGGAGTCGCAATCAAAATTTCATCGAACTCCATGTGAATTTTGTTAATATCGGCCACAGCCCCCAAAACCGGAACTCCATGAACTGTCTTCCCTCTTTTATCCGGATCATCATCGAGCAATCCCACAGGCTCTATATTGATCGACGGGTGTTCCCGGATTTCCCTGAGTACCTTTTCACCCGCATCACCTGCGCCGATAACTATTAACCTTCTTGCGGAAGTTTTTTTGCCACGTCCAAATGTCCAGAAAGACGAATACTGATTGGCAAAAAGCAGTCGGATGGCAACCCGGACCCCTCCCACAAATAGAAAAGTTAATACATAATCGATGATATACACAGAACGTGGAAAGCCCTGAAAACGATACAAAAAGAGGATAGCCAATACGATGATCATCGAGGAAAAAGTGGTTGCTTTGAAAATATTCCTCAGATCCACAAGACTTGTGTATCTCCACATTCCTCTGTAGAGCCCGAATATGAATAAGCAAAACAGCTTGAATGGAACAATAAAAGGCAGGGTAGCCTTCAATTGTAACCAATGAGTTAAGGGAATATGACCATCGAAACGCAACAGATATGCCAGAGTACAGGCCACTGCCACAAGGACTGCGTCCATAAGAAGCATCAGATAAAAATTTTTATTGCGTATAATGTTTTTCATATTAAAAACGATAATTAACATGCTTGATCTGAAATTTCAAGATCGAAACCCGTCTCCCTTTAGTCTCCGATCTGGGGGTTACTACACCATCTTTGTAGGTTTTGTGGTAAAAACAAAAGGTGCCTTAGGGCATTATCCGTCCAGTTCACTCTCATCTTGAAACCTTTGCAGAATGTTCAATTTTGTTCAAGTTCAAGGAAGGCGAAAACTTTAACCACAGGAATATATTGGATATTTCGAGGATTAAAATTTGAGCCTGACCTGTCTGCGTGCAACGCACAGGCAGGCGCAGAAATTGGTCAAAAGGGGACGTTATGCAAAGGTCTCACTTTCCTGTTTAATCAACAACGTCCCTATTCTTCCAAAAAACTGCTTGTCATACTACACTTTTCGTAGTATATGTACTCGCGATGATACGATCATGGGCTAACAGCCGCTCTCGACGCTTTTACGAACAAGGTAAAACATCCAAATTTGGCGGGATGGATACTGATACTGCTGAAGATTTGCCGGCTATTCTTGATGCTGCAGAATCTCTTAAAGATATAAGTCCCTTAAAAAGTGTTGGTCTGCACAAATTGTCCGGGGACATGGCGGGACAATGGGCAATGACGATAAACGGGCCATGGCGTATCTGTTTCCGTTTTAAAGACGGCGATGCATTCGATGTTGAAATTACAAATTATCATAGGGGGTAAAATTATGAAACCCATTCATCCTGGACGTATTCTTAAACGTGAAATTAAAACTCGCAAACTTTCGGCCAATAAATTGGCCCTGGCATTGCGTGTCCCTTCAGGGCGTATCACACAAATTCTTAATGAAAAAAGGGGTGTTAGTGTGGAAACAGCACTCAGGCTATCCAGGTATTTTGGAAACAGCGCTCAGTTTTGGATGAACCTGCAAGCCAGATACGAACTGGCAGTCGCTGAACGCGAGATGGGTCCAAGAATCAATGCCGAGGTGCAACAGGTTGCTTGATCTTACACATCACCCCCAACCCAAAACTAAAAACTTCCCTCAGTGCGTTACCCCTTCCCTCCTCACAACCTTCACAAATGTCACCCACAATATCTTGAAATCAAGAGCAAACGACCTGTTTTTCAGATAATACTCATCAAGCTCAACCTTCACCGGAATCGGCAATTCAAAATCGTATCAACAACTCTCTCCAGATCCTCCTCCGTCATCGCCGTCCCGGAAGGCAAGCACAGCCCCCGCTCAAACAAATCCTCCGCTACTGCACCGCCCATAGTCCGCCTCGGGCATAAACTCAATGCCGGGTAACTCCCCCAGGGCATTCTGGTAACAATCAAATATCTCCCTTTTTCTTTTCACCCGCTCGTCTAAAACCTTAAGCTGCCCTCGCCCAATCGCCGCCAGGATATTGCTCATCCGGTAATTGTAACCAATCTCTGTATGTTCATAATGTGGAAATGGTTCCCGGGCCTGTTGCGAAAGATTACGGGCATAATCGATAAATTTCTTATCGTCCGAAGCCAGCATCCCCCCGCCGGAAGTGGTAATAATCTTATTACCGTTGAATGAAAAAACTGATGCTTTCGCCCCAACTCCCGCATGTACCCATTGTCTTTCTCTGACGTCTGAACCCTGACCACTGACCCCTGACCACTGGTATTTCGCGCCTAAGGCTTCCGCCGCGTCCGCCACCACCGGCACTCCATATTCCCCGCAAATCTCAAGAATCCTCTCATAATCAACGCACTGTCCTGTCCATACAGATCAGTCGGCACCACCGCCTTCGGCAAATTCCCACGCCTCTTTATCATCAATCGTGGAAACCGAATAAATCGCGCAATGCGAGCCTATCTGAACAAGGTCTTTAATAACGACTCCATTTTTAGCGTTAATATAGGTAAATGCCCCGATGTCTGTCTTGTACCCCAGCTTCAGATTATCCCTATGCTGAACTACCCAGTTATATTTAGTTAGTTTGCCATCTTCAATTTCAGGATATTCCCAATCGCTGAACCTGTCCGTCATAATCATTTCCTCACGCAAAGGCGCAAAGCCGCAAAGATTTTAAAGCTATAACCCATTGACGACTCTTGAGATACCATCCCGGATCAGTTCTGAACCAAAATTGATTAACAATCCCAATCTCTTGTCAGCTAATCGTAAATAGGTTAGCAACTGCTTTTTATGTACAGGAATTACTTTTTCAACAGACTTAAGTTCCACAATAACTTTCTCTTCCACAATCAAATCTGCACGGAATCCCTCGTCAAATTTTATGCCTTCAAAAACAATTGCCACCGGCACTTGCCTTTCAACCTTCAATCCTCTTTTCTGCAACGCATGAGCCAAAACTATCTCATAAACCGATTCTAATAAACCTGGCCCCAACTTTTTATGAACATGAAGCACTGTATCAACAACTATCTTTGCAATCTCATTCTCAGTCATATACTTTTTTCACCTTAGCGCCTTTGCGTGAGGCCCCAAAAACTCCTGCGCCGTCGCTTCCCCCATCTGGTTGATCCCCTCCCTCTTCAGCACCCTCATCACCGTCATCCCAAGAATCTTCACATCCAGCCAAGAACTCCAATTATCCACATACCAGACATCCAGCTTAAACTTATCCTCCCAGCTAATCACATTACGCCCATTCACCTGCGCCCCGCGGGTAATCCCTGGCTTTACCTCGTGCCGTTGTGCCTATGTGGGGATAGCGGACCGGATTCCACTCCGAAATAATTACGGATTTCTTAATACTTCATCATGATCTCCTGCCACTCTCAAAAATATAGTGTCTTCAATAATCTCAAAAGTTAGACGATGATGGATATCTATTCTTACCTCCCAAATTCCTTCCCTGCCTTTTATCTTTTAAGTCCTTCAAGAAGGCCTTCTGCCGTTCCATCGCCAATTATATTGCCTGTTTCTTTATCCTTATCTGCTTCTCTCTCCATATTTTGCCACTGCCTTGTCCAAAAATAAGCCTGAGCAGGATCAATAACCTCCCTTGCCTTAATAAAACAGACAAAATCGAGTATT
>JAUWNZ010000029.1 GCA_030612385.1 Pseudomonadota bacterium
TATTCACAGCAACTCGCCTGAACAAAACCGGTCTCTTATTGAAAAAGGAGCAAAGGCTCTCAATCAGGGCGGTCAGATTGTCATCGTGGATTTCATTATGGATGAGGACCGGTGTGGGCCGTTTTTCAGCGCTCTCTTTGCTTTGAACATGGGTCCGATAGAGCGATAGAGGGTCACATCTCAAATAATAAATGTTTAGTATTTAGACCAAAAAATCCTTAGGCCGAATAATCAGTATTTGAGATGTGACCCCCATTCTCCCCATCTTTTATCTATTGTTGTTGGCATCTTGTGTAATGACCATTGCTCCAGCAATTCATATGAAAAGGTTTATTTAATGATTGAATTAACTGTTGTTGATATGTTTGTTGGCTGATGAAATTGGCAACTCCCAGTAACGCTTGTGAATTAGCTTGTCTCTGGGCTATTTCATTTGCCTGCTGCTGATTTGCAAGTTGCCTTTGTTGAAGTTCTATTTGAGCACGTCGGGAGGCGTCTTCTTGGAGCAGCCGCTCTTCCCTTATCTGTATTTCTTTTAGGCGTTCGGCGACCTCTGATTCTTTTTGTGCCACAAGATAATCGGCTTCTGATTGTGATATTTTTCCTGTTTCCGTTTTTTCTGCCAGCATTATCCGAAACATTGCTATTTCTTTGATGATAGGCTCCGGTTCACCATAGAGTTGTCTAAAATTATCAAAAATCATTCGTTCTGCTTGAGATTGCTTAAGTTTGCCCGAAGCATATTTTTGGTTCACAAGGGCTGTGTAAATAGAGTGCTCCGCTTCTTTTTCTTTGCCTATTCCAAAAGCAATTGCTTGATCGTTATGAAACATTGCCCAAGCTGTGAAGGATCCATCATTATTAACTGCATTAGAGCTTAAAGATGGTAACGCTTCAAATAAAATTAAGTCGTATTTTATATTAGAGGTGAAGGGGTCATTCAATATTGTCTCCTTAATAGATCCATAGTAATTTCTAAGTTCTGATGCAGTCATTCCATGTTTTAGAGTGGCCGTGTCAAATCTCTTTATCCCCTTAACTCTACTATCGAGACGCATCTTGGCATTTATTTGAGAAATTGACGCCGCTATGTTGTCAAAAAGTGCTTCTTCATAAATTGATCCGACTGCTTGAGTCAAAACAGGTATAGTGAGAAACAATGTCGCGCCACCTACAAGTCCTACCCAAACTGGTTCTCTATAATTTATGAAACCCGCTTGTTTGTAATCGGCAATTACAGAATTACTTTTGCGATCCTTTAGTATTATCTCCAGTAATGTATTAAATCCATTTACAGAGTAATCACAATATACTAAAGCATCTACATTTTCTAGTTTATCGGCATTATTGACTATTGTCACTTGTGTAAAATAACAAGCAAACAAGTCGTAGATTGATTCTTGTAATGTTTCATCGACTCTGACAACAGCGTTAAATCCACCCAAGTTACTCTTAACAAAATGATTATTAAGACTTTGTGAAACAATAATCCCAATTTTCATGGGTGTTTTCTGGTTCACGCATGAGTCTTTGAATGCTGTATTCGGCGGCAACGAAGAATGATAGGTACAGGAGCATGTAAAAAGCAGCACTGAAAAAATAGATAAATAAATTACAAGTTTTTTCATCGCACATCACCTCAATTGAGTGGCTTAAGAGTTTTCTACGAAAACAATTTCGATCTTTTTTGTGCCCAGCCTTTTCTCCCCTTATCCGCCAAGAGGCGAGCGACTAATGTCCGAAGTTTACTTTTTTCGATAATTTACGCAAATAAATAACAAGGGAAAAGGGGTCAGAGTCATTTTTAGCTACCTTTTCTTGGTCTACCCCTCGGTCGAAAGGTTAGATCACGTGACAAGGTCTTATATATCATACTTCTGAAATCTTCATCCCCCATTACTCCCCCCCTTTGTACCATCTGTCTCATTTATGACAACTGCCTACCTGGAATAGATTCTCGCATCCACTTTTTATAAGCCATTCGTCTCCCAAATGGTGTATCCCCAAGACCTCTGTACACAGGAATAAATAGAAGAAATAGGGACACTTCCCTATTTCTTTTTTGGCCGTCCTACCTTTCTTATAAAGATAGGGAAGTGTCCCTATTTATTATAATTTTCACAGGTGAATAATTTATAGCGACCATCAGGTATTTCAAATTCTTGATTCAGTTCGTCGTATTTAACACCTTGACTATCAAGGAAAGATTTCACTTCAATGATGAGAAGGCTGTTAGAACGTGTTTTGTATCCAACAATATCAATTTCAGGCCTGGGTATAGAATGCTTGCCTATTGCCACTTTTTCAGGCTTTGTAAGATTCACCTTTGCCGATTGCCGAACCCAATATCCTTCTTGTTCAATCAGCCGTTTGATTATGTTTTCAAAGTAATCCATAAATATTTATACAGCCAACGCAGAGGTCACCTGCCGCCCGCTGTTGGGCGGTCAGGTGCAGTGATTGGTTAGAACAGCTATTTAATTATTTTCAAGTAAACAATATTTTATGATTTTTCTACCATTAAGGGGTAACAACACTATTCTTGCTAATTTATATTTATATTTATCAAAAGGGTTCGATTCTATTGTTTGGGGAAGATGTTTTCTTGAGAAGGGTATAGTGGACCCCGAAATTTGGACAGTGTGATAAGTTACACTTGGGATACCAAAAGAGGAGGTCCAAGTGGAACGAATGCGCAAGAGTTATCCGCCTTCATTTAAGGCCAAGGTTGCCTTGGAGGCGATCAAAGAGCAAAAGACATCCGCCGAACTAGCAAGCCTGTATCAGGTACATCCGGGCCAGATTCGGAACTGGAAAGCGGTTGTCCTGAAGGGTCTGTTGGATCTGTTCAGCGACAGGCGAAAAGGAAAAGAACAGGACAACGAGACACTGATTGCCGAGCTTTACCGCCAGATCGGTCAGCAGAAGGTTGACTTGGATTGGCTTAAAAAAAAATCTGGACTTACCCCATAGGGATAAAGTATCGCTCATTGACAATACGAATATAGAGATTTCCATCAGCCATCAGGCGGAGCTTCTGGGCATCTCCCGCTCCAGCATCTACTATAAACCGGTGGTGGATGAGTACGATCTGCTGCTCATGCGCATGATCGACGAGCAATATACTCAGACGCCATTCTACGGTTCCAGGAAGATGGCGGCTCACCTGAGAAGGAAAGATTGTCCGGTGAACCGGAAACACGTGCAGAGACTGATGCGGAAGATGGGCCTGGAGGCGATCTATCCGAAGCCTCATCTGAGCCGGCCCGGTGCAGATCATCCCATTTACCCCTATCTGCTCCGAGGATTAATTATAACGCAACCGGATCAGGTTTGGGCGGCGGATATCACTTACATCCGGCTTCACCGCGGCTGGCTCTACTTGGTGGCGATCATGGACTGGTTCAGCCGGTATGTCCTCGCCTGGGAGACCTCGATCACGATGGAGACTGGTTTCTGCCTGGCGGCACTGGAGAAGGCTTTTGTGGCCAGCACCCCCGGAATCTTCAATACCGACCAGGGCGCCCAGTTTACCAGCTCCGCCTTCACTGACATGCTCAAAGGAAAGATGATCAACATCAGTATGGACGGTCGGGGACGGTGTATGGACAACATCTTTACCGAACGACTATGGCGCTCTCTCAAGTATGAAGAGATCTACATCAGGGATTATCAATGTGTCTCTGAAGGACGACGGGGGATTGATTATTACTTCAATTTCTACAACCATGAGAGACCCCACCAGTCTCTCAATTATATGACTCCCGCGGAGGTCTATTTTCAAAGATCAGGTGAAGGGGGAAGAGAACGATGCCCACATCTCTCTCTTCCGAAACAAGTAACTTCAGACCCCAAAGTGTAACTTAAATATCTCTAAAAATTGTCTTGACAAGTGGGTCCACCTTAATTGTCGCTTCAAAACGCTGAGTTCAATCTCTGCTATGTCCAGCCAACTTCCGTGCTTAGGAGTGTAATGTATTTCAAGGTGTTCCGCCAGACGTCTGGCTTCTTCAGGCGGAAAGGCCGTGTACAGAGACGCAGTATTGTGCGTATTGAGGTTGTCCATAACCAAAACTACTTTTTCGGCACCTGTATAACGTTCTTCAATCATCTCTTTGATGAAATGTGCCCAGTCAATCCGGGTCCGGCGTTCAGTTATTTTTACTTTGCGCTTTCCTCCAAGCGGTTCTACCTCCATGAAGATGCTTGCGACTCCATTACGAACATATTCGTCATCCATCAAAACAGGATGGCCGGGAGCTACTGGAATAGGCTCATGAACCTCTCCAATAAGCTGTACACTCGATTCATCCATGCATACAACCGGAAATTTTCGGTTGTATGGACGCGCATAAACCTCGAGTATATCTTCCATCGCCGCTACAAAGCTGGCGTTTTGGTCGGGCGGTATTTTCCAGTACTTGCTCAGATGAGGCTTAAGTTCGTTTTTTTTAAAGTGTTACATATCGTCATCGCAGAAACACTCGGCACTATTTTCAGTTCAACCATTTTTTCAGCCAAGAGTCGTATGGTCCACCGTTCTCGACCTTTCGGGGCATCCGAACATGCCAAGGCTATAAGCTTGGCTTCAAATTCACCGCCGAATTGAATTTCTCGTGGAGGTGTCATGCGCTCCTTACGTTCGATGGCAGCAGGAAGACCCTCTTCAACAAATCGTCTCTTTAAGTGTTCGAGACTTCGAGACGTCGTCCCTAAGGCTTCTGCAACCTGTGCAACAACCCACTTCGGACCATATTCCCCTGCATCAAGCAGGAGTAGCGCTCGAGCATATAATACGGTGCGGGCTGCCCTTTTCCCTTTAGTTGAAATAGCCTCCAAATCTTTTCGTTCTTCTTTTGTTAATGTCACTCTGTATCGTGGTGCCATATCGCCCTCCTTATCTATTGAAGACGACTATAGCATATATCGCACAGAATGCGAAGCTTTAGACTTTACATTGTACTAAGTTCTTTATTGTTTCATATCGTTTGTGTAATTCCTGATTCTTTTGAAATAGTTTTCCCATTGTCCCCAGAACGCTGCTGACTGAATTGTAACCACTCAGGCGAAACTCAGAGCTGATATCATTCAGGCTGTCTTTCAGGAGCCTCCGGGCTAAATAAATCGCCATGCTTCTCGTCTCGTCAAACTTTTCCCTTCTGGATTTCAGCAATGGGGAGTCCTCCAAAGTTACGTTCAGACGGTGGATTAAAAGGTTTCTTCCTTCTTATACCACAAAGCTAACTCTACTAACGCACTAAATTATCCAAAATCCTTCTTGGCTGTCTCATATTGCTGGTGTGCAATCAGCACCTCATTTTCACTGTAAAAAAATATCTATCAATTGTGTATATTCTGCAAGGGGGGCTTTAACCACAGTACCATCACTACTCATCAATCTGTGCCCTATAGTCTCATGCCACTTCTTACCAAAATCAATTTCAATCGCGTGGCTATTCGTTACGCAATCAGGCTTTGTATCATCATAATCATTCTTATACTTTGTGTTACCATTATACTTCTGACACTTCTGACACCATCGATTCCTATACCAGCTTTCACCATGTTGATGCCCGCGCTGATTCCCCCCCCCGCCAATAACTAAAGACGGCAGAGAAAGGAGAAAGACTACCCACCAGAGAAAACAGACAACGGTACAATACCGAGTTGTACTAACTTCGCTCTCTCCCTTTTCCTTGGTACGCATCGTCCCTTTTCCCACTGGATAATCGTTGCGCGGTTAACTCCTAAGCGCTGCGCTATGTCAGGTTGTGCCAAATCATGATCAATCCGATATTTTCTCAGACAATCACCAATGGTAACCGGATGCTCAGGGTAGTTTTCCACATAATACCTGCCGGCTCTTTTCACATCCAGGTTAATGACAATTACCGGTCTCGTGTAGGAGGTGGCCCCCCACCCACCATACCCGCGTCTGAGATGGTATGATGGGGCGCGCGAAAGGGTCTCGTTACCAGTATCGCCTCTTTCTCGGGCAACAGGCCTGCAACGGAAAATATCTTTGTTGTCTCAACTGCCTCCTCGAGGGAAAGGTCGGGGAGTATGGATGGAAGCCGCTGTGCCAGCATTGTCTTTCCTGAACCGGGAGCCCCTGCCATTATAATATTGTGCTCTCCTGCCGCGGCAACCTCCAGTGCCCTTTTGGCCTGATTCTGTCCATGTATCTCGCTGAAATCAAGGAGGTAATTGCGACTCCTGTTGAATACTTCAGATATGTCAACCCTTGTCGGCTCAATAATTTTTCTACCGCCAAAAAATTCGACGACATCGGGAAGATAGTCGACAGCAATAACATCGATCATTTCCACCATGGCTGCCTCAGCCGCATTTTCTCTCGGCAGGACTATGCCCTTTATCCCCATCTCCTTTGCCTGAAATGCGGAGGAAAGGGCTCCATGGACACCCTTGATGCGCCCATCCAATGACACTTCCCCTATTATCACGTAGTCCTGGAGGGACCTACTCTCGATCATTCCCTCTGCCGCCAGGATACCCACAGCTATCGGCAGGTCAAAGCTTGTCCCCTCTTTTTTGATATCGGCAGGGGCAAGATTGACGGTAACCCTGTCTTGCGGGAAGTTGTAACCCGAATTTTTTATGGCCGCTTTTATCCTGTCCTTGCTCTCTCTAACAGCGACATCCGGCAGCCCAACCGTCGAAAACTGGGGAAGACCAAAGGATATATCCACCTCCACATCGACCGGATGGGAGTTTACTCCAATGACAGCGCTACTTATTACCTTTACGATCAATACCGATCTCCTGACAGGCGACTCTCTCTATAACCAATAGAAAGTAACAGAGAAAACGGATGACAGTCAATAACAAAGTTGGCAATCAAAACAGGAAAGGTGCTACTCAGGCTATCAGGTTCACAGTTTACAGTCGTTTGCAGATTGAAGTGTTGAAGAAGCAGTGATATAAGAATGAAAAAATGTAACTACTCGGGTTCACAGTTCCACTGTTCATGGTTTGACTTGTTCCCACGCTCCTGCGTGGGAATGAATGGACTGAAATAATGGGAAGAAGCCACTATAAGTTTACCAAGGGCTCGCGCAAAAATAACTTTACATTTTAAGCGCCGATGCATCCAGGCTGGCTGCGTTGCGAAAGTTCGGAATATGCTTGATATTCCTGCACTTTCGCGCCTTGCCAACCTGGCGCCTCAACACTTAAAATTGCCAACTTATTTTTGTGCGAACCCTAACGCCAATTTACTTTATTTCATGACCTGCACAAAAAATTTGTTGGGTTTGTTACACTCAACCCAACCTGCGGGCTGGTGTAAGAGTAAGGCACGCATTCCAAGACAGAGCACTGGGAACGAGGTAAAACATTCAATTCCCATCGCTCTCTAACCGTGAACCCCTGAACCTTGAACCCGAGTAGTTACCTGACTTCCTGGTTCCGGCTTGTCCGGGTTAGGAGCATAGGAGCTTAAGATGGAAAAGTACATTTCAAAGATTGCGCAGGAACTGCAATTGACGGAAAAGCAGGTGCGGGTCGCCTCACTGCTTTTAGGAGAGGGAGCAACAGTTCCATTTATCGCCCGTTACCGCAAGGAAGTAACGGGGGAGCTTGATGAGGTAAATATCATCTCCATCCGGGACAGGCTTGAGAAACTTGATACGCTGGACAAACGAAGAGAGTCTGTTCTCAAGTCGCTGGAGGAGCATGGCAAACTTACCGATGAGTTGAAGGGGAAAGTGCTGACTGCCGAAACGCTGGCTGTGCTGGAGGATATCTACTTGCCGTACAGGCCGAAACGCCGCACTCGTGGCATGGCGGCGAAGGAACGGGGGCTTGAGCCGCTGGCAGTAAAGATATTCGAACAGGGCGGCATCGACCCCGTGGCGGAGGCCGCTGCCTTTGTCGATCCCGAAAAAGGGGTGGAAAAGGTTGAAGACGCCCTTGCCGGCGCCCGCGATATTATTGCGGAATGGGTAAACGAGGATGCAGAGATCAGGAATACCCTGCGGAAACTTTTTGCCGAAAAGGCTGTCATACACTCAAAGGTTGCCAGGGATAAAGAAGAAGAGGGAGCAAAGTACAAAGATTACTTCGACTGGGAAGAGCCTGTGGCAAAGGCGCCGTCACACCGCGTTCTGGCTATTCGCCGCGGCGCCGCCGAAGGATTTCTCCTCTTTCGTGTCTTGCCCGATGAGGAGAAGGCGATCAATATCATGGAGCGGCATTTTGTAAAAGGTGACAATCCCGCTTCACAGGAGGCGCGCCTTGCGGTGAGGGACAGCTACAAGCGTCTCCTTTCTCTGTCTATGGAAATGGAAACACGTCTTGAAAGCAAAAACAGGGCGGATGAAGAGGCAATCAGGGTGTTCGCTGAAAACGTAAGAAACCTGTTCTTAGCCTCTCCACTCGGACAGAAGAGGGTTCTTGCCATTGATCCCGGTCTGCGCACCGGGTGCAAGATTGTCTGCCTTGATTCCCAGGGAAAGCTTCTGCGCAACGATACGATCTTTCCGCTTAAACCGCACAACCGCCTGAAGGAATCGGAAGAAACATTAAAAAAACTTGTGGAGAGTTTTGATATCGAAACCATCGCCATCGGAAATGGCACAGGCGGGCGCGAGGCGGAAACATTCTGCAGGGGCATAGACTTTGGCAGGAAAGTCGTCGTAGCCATGGTCAATGAGAGCGGCGCATCGGTATACTCAGCCTCCGAGGTTGCCCGCGAGGAATTCCCCGATTATGATCTGACTGTTCGCGGAGCGGTGTCAATCGGAAGGCGTCTGATGGATCCTCTGTCGGAATTGGTAAAGATCGATCCCAGGGCCATAGGGGTGGGACAGTATCAGCATGACGTAGATCAAAAAGCCCTGAAAAAATCCCTGGATGATGTTGTGACAGGTTGCGTGAATGCGGTTGGAGTAGAGGTGAATACAGCAAGCAAACAACTTTTGCGCTACGTATCCGGCCTTTCAGAAAGACTGGCCGGCAGTCTGATTTCCTACCGTAATGAAAACGGGGTGTTTCCCTCGCGCGCTGAATTGATGAAGATTCCCGGAATGGGTGCGAAGACCTTTCAGCAGGCAGCCGGTTTTTTGAGAATAAGAGGCGCTAAAAATCCCCTCGATGCCTCGGCCGTCCATCCCGAGAGCTATCCTGTCGTTGAAATGATGACAAGCGATCTTGCCTGCAATGTTTCAGACTTGATGACCAATTCCGATCTGCGGCGGAAAGTCGTGTTGGAAAACTATATAAGTGACACTACAGGCATGCCGACACTTATGGATATAATGAGTGAACTCGCAAAACCCGGCCGTGACCCGCGCGAACAATTTGAACTCTTTACCTTTACTGAGGGCGTCAGCGAGATGACAGACCTAAAGGTGGGAATGAAGTTGCAAGGTATTGTGACGAACGTGACCGCATTCGGCGCCTTTGTGGATATAGGGGTTCACCAGGACGGGCTTGTGCATATAAGTGAGCTGGCCGACAGGTTTGTCCGCAGTCCGCACGATGTAGTAAAGGTACACCAGAAGGTCGAGGTGACAGTAATGGACGTGGATATTAAGCGAGGCCGCATTTCGCTTTCGATGCGTTCAAATCCACTGGAGCCGCACGGCAGACGGGACAAAGACGCCCCGCCCGCGAAAAAGAAACCTCGCGGCAGGGTTCCGCAGCATAAGACATCCGGAGAAGCGCCGGGAAATCCATTCGCCGATGTCCTGAAAGGCTGGAAATCAGTATGATTAGTCCCTTAGTCGTGAAATTCGTGCAAAAATGGCAAAAGAATTTGTTGTCATATCCGCTGTCATTCCTTTTTTCCTATCTTGACCGGACAACGTTCCGATTTAGGGCATGCATGGCATACAGACACATCGAAATGAAGTATCAGCTCAATGAATAGCGGAAGGCATATGCCTTCCGCTATTCATTGAGCTGATACATTTCTCGCTCCGCTCGAAATGACAACTTTAGATAGTTTTCGTTCAGGCCATAAATATCAAAATTCCCTCTATGGGAATTAGAAGGGCATGGGTAAATTTCTTGACACC